>NZ_FSRT01000005.1 GCF_900143015.1 Fibrobacter sp. UWB11
AAAAAACATTATGGACTCTATCACCTAACGGTTCCAGAGTGACAAAAGCAATTGACTTAACGTCTCCACAGTCATCCTGGAGCCAAAGGCGATAGGATCTAAGCACTATTCTTTCGCAGGAGCTGTCTTCGCTTTTTTATTGCCTTTCTGAGCCGCTTTTGGCGCAGCCTCTGGTTTGTTCGCAAGAACAACGTATAAAGTATCGTGAATCACGACGGTATCGCGCACGACAAGTGTATCGTGAACAAAGACTGTATCGCGAGAGCAAACAACATTTGCAGCACTGCTAGCGGGAACCGCCGCAGATGAGGAATTCGCAACAGCAGCCGATGACGTCGGCATTTTTTCAATCACCGTAATCAAAGAATCGCGGACATTGCGGAGGCTATCCAGTTGTTTGCGATAACGAGTCTTGTTGCCCGGACGGCGTTCTCTAGAATATTGGACTTCAATCTTATCGATTTGAGATTCGACACCCTTAAGTTCATCATAAACCGGGCCTTCACCTTTGATTGAACCCGTCGGCGTAAAGAAATTTGTGAAGCTATCAAAAAAGCCACGCTTTTCCCCCTCGCTCCATGCAATATTCGTCGATACAAGACAAACGAGCGCCACTACGCCACAAACAGATTTAAACTTAAGATTTTGCATATTCTAATAATAGAAAAAAAGAAGGCATCCCTTTACAAGCCCCCCAATTTTACTAAATTAAGGCTACCCACGCGGGAGTAGCTCAGTTGGTAGAGCGCGACCTTCCCAAGGTCGATGTCGAGGGTTCGAGACCCTTTTCCCGCTCTAAAATAAAAACGGACCCACCAGGGTTCGTTTTTATTTTATATTGTGTAACAGGTAGAGAACCCGAGAAGAGGGTTCGACAAAATAACGAGGTGCACGAAGTGCGTGCGAGTTATTTTGGAATTATCGCGCAAGCGATAAGCCCGTAGGGTGAGGAGCCAGCCGCGAAGCGGTAACTGGCGACGAATCAAACCCGTTCCCGCTCTAAAATAAATGGATCCCTTTTGGGGTCCATTTATTTTATATTGTAAATAAGGTCGAGAACCCGAGAAGAGGGGTCGCATAATTTGACTCATGCACGAAGTGCGAAGAGGCAAATTTTGCGCTTGACACGAGCGAAGCGAGTGCAAGCCCGAAGGGTTTGACCGCAACCTTGCGCCAGCAAGGAATATTGCGGGCAAACAAACCCTTTTCCCGCTCTAAAATAAATGGATCCCTTTTGGGGTCCATTTATTTTATATTGTAAATAAGGTCGAGAACCCGAGAAGAGGGGTCGACAAAATAACGAGGTGCACGAAGTGCGGGCGAGTTATTTTGGAATTATCGCGCAAGCGATAAGCCCGTTAGGGTGAGTCGTCAGCCGCGCAAGCGGAGACTGACGACGAATCACAAAATTCGGTCATGCACGAAGTGCGAAGAGCGAATTTTGGAATTATCGCGCAAGCGATAAGCCCGTTAGGGTGAGTCGTCAGCCGCGCAAGCGGAGACTGACGACGAATCAAACCCTGTTGACGCCTACGGCGTCCGCGGCTGCACTCAGTTATAAAATTATGCAAGCATAATTTTGCAACACTCGTTTTGCACGCTTTTCCCGCTCGAAATAAGAGAAACAAGGCGCAACCTCTTTTTCTTCAAAACATTCCAACTTGGAATATTCAAATTTTGATACAATTTTATTACAATTATTATTGACTTTCTTATCAAAAAAAATATTTTACAATCAGAAAGCGCTCAAGCGCCAAAAAACCTTTCTTAAGAAGGAGGGAAATCATGAATTACTCAAAAACTCAGAAATTCTCTGTAGAATTTTCTCTCATATGCGCAATAACCGCAGGTCTTGCCGCATGTTCCGACTCAGACTCTCCTAGTGGGGGGACTGTGAACTCCATTGCAGTCGAAGTGTCAGGCAAAACAGCCGATGACACATTGGTGTTCGACATGATGGACAGTACCTACGATATCAAAATCGTGGCCGACGGCAAATGGAAAATCGAAGACGAAACGAAGTTCATCCAATCCATTAGCCCAAAATCGGGCGAAGGCGATGCAACCATCAAAATCCGCGTGGGCATGAACGATATGGAAGATCGTTTTTCAGGAAACCTGCGCTTTGTGTACCCCGAAGACACATCCCTAAACAAAACCATTACCGTGGTTCAGAAATATAGTGGCGACTACGCTGATAATGCTAGCGTCTTATCGAAATCAAACAAGATCTACGCCGTTGGCTATGGTTACGACGCCCTTACCGGTGCTTATGCCGATTACGGATCACTCAAGGCCGAAATATTTGACACCAAGACCTTGATCGAAAATGAAGTAATTTCGCAAAGCCCCACCAATGTCAAAGTTGATTTCTTTAGATGGTATGGTTCGGACTTTTATGAATATGATGAATGGTTAGACGAATGGGGCGGAATCAGTTTTGATAAAGGCTGGTTCTCAGGTGAATACGAAGCAGCGTTTACTGACTGGACGTATGAAAATGAATTCTATGAACTTGCGGTAGCCTATGTCAATGTTGCCGTAACGTCAGTCGACTTTGAAGAAGGTGACTTGGATGATGTCATAACCGACAACATGAAAACGTCTGCCTACAATGCCATTAACGGCCTCGACAAGAAATTCCCGAGCGATAATGCCGGTTTCAAGAAATTGATTCAGCGTTACGGTACTCACGTCGTTTTGGGCGCTACGCTAGGAGGCCGTATCCGCCAAGCAATGGCTTCAGAACGAGCCTATAAATTTGAACTTATCGATTATGCTGAGGCCGCATATGGTTACGCATTTGATGCAAAGGCTTTCGTAGACGAAGAAGTATATGCCAGCTACGAAGAAGAATATGACGAGCTGAACCTCAAAGTGACCGTGGCCGGTGGCGATGCCGATAAGGCGTTGAAGATTACGGATTCCAAAATCTTGAAGAAGGATGATGTGAATGCTTGGAAATCGTCACTCGCCGAAAACGCAACGCTTATCGATTTCTCTGGCAAACGTCTGCTACCGCTCTACGAGCTGATCGACGAAAGTCTCGGTAAAGAAGCTGTGGACCGCAAGAAAAAACTCAAAGACTATATGGATGGCTCCAGCATCTTGTCTGACTTCGGTGTCGTAGCCCCCACTAAGACTGAAAAAAAAGACAGCTAATGTGATTTACTAGAGAATTAACAAACTAGAAAGTTCCCCCGTAAGGGGGAATATTTCTCATTTTAAGACAATGATGGTTAGATTTATTTTTGGATTATTTTTGCTTTTTCTATTCGCTTGTTCCAATAGCGAATCTGTTGGTGTTTCCGAAAAAAATTCGGGAATTGCAAAAATCACGTTGATTGCAAGCATCAACGGTATCGGCGATAACAGTTACAATGACCAGATATTGGCTGGACTTTTTAGGCTCTCCGAAAATCATGGGATTCCATTTCGCTTGATACAGCCAGAATCCATAGACGAAGCAGACTCTCTTGTAAAATCGTGGCTCAAAAAAAATGCCGATACAGATTCATCGCTGCTCATATTAGCTTCTTCGGAATACATGGGGTTAGCGCAAAAGCTCGACGCCCACTTTACGGGGGATGGAAACAAAATCTTACTATTTGAAGCCGATTCTGCGAAACTCCCGCAAAACGTCTATTCCTTTTCTATCGACCGCTACGGGGCTAGTTACTTGTCCGGTGCGATTTTAGGCATAAACCCATGTCTCATTTTGGCGGCGGCTCCTGGATTTGCGACCCTCGAAACATCCATAAACGGCTTTAAGAAAGGTTATGAAGCACATAAGACGGTGAAAGATTCGCTACAGCTGATTTATGTGTCTGAAACTGAAAATGACGAAGCGGCTTTTAACAACATCGAATTTGCCTACATGGCGACGTACTCGGTCCTGAATTTTTTTCTAGACGCTGATAGACCTTCAGCCATATTTCCGCTGCTAGGGGGAGCCATCAAGGGGGCGCGCCGTGCAATGATTGATTTACCGAATACGGGTCATTTCATGATTGGAATGGATGTTGACCAGAGCGGGGTTTTGCCCAAGGTGCCTTTTACGCTGACGATTTCCATCAAGGAAATCGTGGTGCGCTATCTGGAAGAATGGCTTTCGGGTAAGGAATGGCCACGTTTCCGTTCTTTGGGCCTGGGGGATGGCGCCACGGCGATTGTATTCAACAAAAATTTTGGCGATACGAAAAACTTTGAAGCCCGCCATGACAAATATTATGATGAAGCTGTTAGCGAGGAGGCTCGCCATGCCAAGAAATAGTCTTCTTTCGTTATTGTTTGTTACATTGCTTTGTCTTTGTGCGTGCTCCGACAATTCATTCTCGGCCAAGTCCGATGTCAATACGCAAAAGTTTAAAGTCGCCGTCATGGCAACGACTTCTGAAATGCCCCGCTGGAAACGCAGTGCCGAGTGGGCTTTGGAAAATATTGAAAAAGCTCAGGCAGGACTTGACCAAAAAGTAAAACTACAGCTGGAATTTAAAAACCAGGATGATGCCGATATCGACTCCTACATGGAAAAGATTGCGCACGACACGGACTATGTGGCCATTGTTGGCCCTACACAATCAGACAAGGCGTACCGCATGGCGGAACTTTTGAAACAAAGCACAAAACCGATTTTATCACCGAAGTCCTCGAATGTGGAATACCAGCGAACCTTTGCCAATATGCCGAACCTGTGGAACTTAGTCGAAAATGATTTTATGCTGATAGAATCGGCATTCTCGCATTTGGCGAGCTTTTCAATAGGTGCGTTTGCAGAAAAATTAGAGCTTACACTTTTGGCGCCTTCTAGCGAATTGAACGGGAACCTTGTCAGTTCTTATGTGGACTGGCTTGGCTTTATGGCCGAAGAATTTGACTTGAAAATTGATAGGATTTTCCTTTATAATGACGAGACTGAATTGAGAACGCTTGTGCAAAATTATCTGGACCGTAAAAACCAGTACAGCGTTCTGCTGTTTGAGCCTTACAATGACAAAATGGCACTTGCCTTTGATGATGAGCTATATCGACAAGATGTGGTTTCACGCGGAGGAATTCGCGTGATATGTTCCAGCAACTTCGTCTCAGATTCTATCGTGAATAAACTTCACTATGATTTTTACCGAGGTTTTGATTTATACGCAAGGCCCGAATCGGGTTTTGCTCAAGCTTATCATGAACACTTCAACGAAGGAATCCTCAATGGCGAGGCTCATTTCTTTGACGCCCTGTATATCTTAGCATATGCAGCTTCTTATTCCATTTCGTCGGGTCTAGAGTTGAACGAATCCATTAGAGCGGTGCTAGAAGGAAGAGATGGTGTCGGTGGCGATTGGATGGTTGCAGGAATGCAGGAAAACTTCTTGGCGCTGCAAAACGGCCACTTGCCTGATTTAGCGGGTGTGTCAAGTTCATGGACTTTCCAAAATAGGGACAACAGCGTAAGCGGTTCCGTATATCGTGGGTGGAATATTGCTAATCATAAATATGTGACAAATGATTTTACCAGCAACGATAATTCAAAGCATTCGGTGAATCCGCAGGACAATTGGCTGGAAATTTTTAAAGCCAATGTGGATACGAGTTTTTTCAATAATGCGGATACGAATATTTCTTATGCAGATGTTTCAAAACGCTGGGCACTTTTGGTGGCGGCATCTTCTGGCTGGGCAAATTACCGTTTTCAAGCAGACATCTTTGCCTTTTACCAAAAACTCAAAAAAATGGGTTACGATGACGATCACATTATCGTGATTGCCGAAGACGATCTTGTGAATCATGAACAGAACCCCTACCCCGGAGAATTATTTGTCCGCTTAGATGGCGGCAACGTGTATGAGCCCAACGTGATTGATTACAAATTAAGTTCACTTGATCCACAAAAAATGAAGGATGTTCTAACAGGGAAATCAAGCAAAAGTTTACCCAAGGTGATTCAGGCCAAATCAACTGACAATGTTTTTGTATTCTGGAGTGGACACGGAATTCCTGGTTATTTGGAATATGGCAAAAATAAAATCAGTTACGAACAGATTATTTCTCTGATAAAACAGATTCCGCACCGCAAGGTACTAGTTGCCGTAGAAGCCTGCTATAGTGGAGGTCTCGGAGAAACAGCGGAACAAGCAAAGCTCCCTGGTATCATTTTTTTGACTGCGGCATCACCTTATGAAACAAGCAAGGCCGATGAACGAAACGAAGAAATGGGAGTCTACTTGACTAACAGTTTTACTCGTGGCTTTACGGAGCTATTGAATGAAGCGCCCGACGCCTCCTTAAGAGATATGTATATCGAGATTGCAAGTAAGATTTCAGGTTCTCACGTACAACTGTATAACGTAAAAAATTACGGAAACATCTATAAAGAAACGATGGGCGAATTTTTTGTGATAAAATAAATGCGCAAGCTTGGTTCTTTTATTTTACGGTTCCAAATAATAATCAGGCCTGATTCCAAGCGCAACTTCGTCTGCATCTAATTCTGCGGCAGGCACATTTCGCCCCACAACAAGAGCACTATCAAAGCCCGCAATTTTTGCACCATACACATCTGTTCCAAGCGTATCGCCAATCATCAGCACGCGAGAGCCCGCCGGAAGCGAAGCTTTTACACGTTCCCAAATTGCAGGGAAAGGCTTGCCTAAATAGAAAGTCACACAGCCTTCTCCCCCATTCGCATCGCAAGCGGAATCGCGGCGCAAACGTTCACTCAACGCACCAGAAACTGGTTCGCGCAATGTCATGCCGTTTTCATCTGGAATTTTCGGAGCCCACGCATCTGAATTGAGCACGAGCAAAATAGCGCACGGCTTCTGCAAAATCTTGACCGCTTGTGCATACGTTTCTGGCGTATCTTTCGCAGACGAAATAGCAACAATCGGCTCAGCGGGTTCCGCATCCATCGGGACAGCTGTGATTCCGCATTTAGCAAGAACATTCTTGCCCGTCTCGCGACCGATGTAATAGAGTTCGCGCAGTTCTAGCGGCTTCGCGACAGTTTCACCTCGACGCAATTGCTCTACAAGGTTCCGCAACAAACTTCCCGATGAAATCGTTTCTTCCGTCGAAAAATCGAAACCGCGCTTGTCCGCATCGCGAGCCAAGACTTCATCGACATCAGAGGCTGCGTTCGTCACCAATCGGAGATGTTTACCTGCACGGCGGAGCGACAGAAACCATTCCATTGCACCGGGATAAACAAATCTATCGCGATTGTAGAGAGTGCCATAGCCATCAAAGCAAAAAACGTCGTAATGGTCTAGCAAATCCGCCATGTGAACATGACGTGGTTGAACACTTTCATTTTCGCGATGAAAAGGCGATCCCGGAACAAGTCCGGGATGACATGTAAGGGAATATGCCGTTTGCGATTCAATAATTTGCTTGTAACGCAGGTAGATTTCTGTTTCTAACAGTTCCATTTAAATTCGCTTTTGACAATCAACTTCGTGAGAATGACGAGCCTTAAACTCTAGATTTGACTGGATCCTTCGCGAAGCTCAGGATGACAAGCGCAATAAGCGATTATGCGTCGCTGCGGAGAATGCCGTAGTCGCGGCCTTCCACGGGAATCACGAGTTGCAACTTCGAAAGCGTCTTGATGTGCTTTTCAAAAACGACCTTGAAATCTTCGCCGAGTTCTTCGTCATCGTCATGGTCGAGATTGTAGGCTACATAGCTACCATCTGCGAAAATCGAGATGCAGCAATCCCAAGTGATATCGCCTTCCTGCGGCTCTTCGTCATCTTCGCGGTCCTTGCTTTCGAGCATCAGAATCGGGCGCGGAGCAGGAATCGGTTCGGCATGGCCATTTTCAAAAATAAAGTAATTGCGGCTGATGAGTTCATGTTCCAAAGCCATCGTACTCGGAACACGCGCAAATTCGCCACGCAAGCGATTGATGTTTCCGAGGTCGTCTTCGTATGGATCCTGGAAATCTTCGGGCAATACAATTTGATAATAATCAAATTCTTTTCCGCTAGCAGCATAATTGTCTTGCCAAGACTGCGGCGGTTCCGGACGCATCGTCAAGAAGTCTTCGAACGCATCGAGAATGTCGTTCAAGCGGGAATCCCAAGGTTTTTCCTTGAGTTCTTGAACAATGTCCATAAAGTTCTTGAGGCTTTCTTCACCCGTCACTTGAGTCAAATCAGCACTCGGCACGCTAGATTCATCGAAGTCTATCATAATGTCATTCCTTTGAACATCAAAGATAATATTTTCCGCATGAAGGGAATGTGCAGTGGAAATGTGGCGACCCCGTCCCCATACGCGGATCATGACCACATAAGAACTAAAGTTCTAAGTGGTCAAAGAGCACAGAGGCCGGGGTGACAAAGCGAACTTACCATTTCTCAACGGTTTTCACGGTGAGGCTCATGGCGATGTCTTTTTCGTAGTACGCGGGTTCGTTGATGAAAATCGGGTAGACGCTACGTCCGTCCGGTTCACCTTCGAACAAAATATCCTTGCCATCGAACGTGCGGAAAAGCTTGTCGCCTTGTCTGAGTTCACGATAATCGTGACCATCTAATTTCGGGTGAATCATAGCCAAAATCGAGCCACCGCCTTGCGGCTTCGGATAACCCAAATCGCGTAACTGCGTATAAACTTCGACCTCAATCGGTTCGCGCTTTTGCAGTTCACCGCGATTCCACTCTTCTGCAAGTTCCAAATAACGTTTTACGAGCTTTTCAGAGCGTTCAAAAATTTCGGCATTCAGCGTTCCATGCTGTTGCGGACCAATTTCAATGCAAACATCCGCTTTCGCGACTGTTCCAAAATACGGCGAAGCGCTACGTTCTTCGGGCTGGTAATAAATCCAGGCATCCTCAAATTCCTGCGTAAGCACCGCAGAAGCCTTCATCGTAAACGGATCGCGGGTCGAAAGAATCAAGCAATAGCCCATGTTCGCGCCCGTATTGTGCACGTCCAAAATCAAGTCCGTGCGCGTGTCCGCACCCTTGGGGCCGTAAAGTCGATTGAGTTCACGTGCTCTGTGAAATTCGTACTGAGAAGGCTCCACAGACATATCCAAACAAGTCTGCGAAAATGCGCGATTCAAATCATGGTCGCGGTAACGGCGATTGAGACGAACCGCTTCCGGATTCGCAAGTACAACATCTACCTTCGCCGATTTACAAATCGTATTGTAACATTCAGGATGAGCGAGCCACTTTTCGACCAAACTCACACCCGTACGTTCGTTGCCATGCGTTCCGCCAGCAACTACAATCGTATTTATCTTACTCATAACTCAGCCATTATTTTTTCTTTTCGTCTTTCTTTTTTAACCAAGAACCGCAAAGGAACATCGAGAACACAACGCTTGTCACAAGGAACATAAAGATGCCCAAGCAAGCGAGATGGCCAATGCCCTGCAAACCGCGGTGAGTCGTAAAGAGGAACCCGACAAAGCCTGCAATCGTCGTCATGGAACTTGCCATGACGTTACGGCCCGTCGTATCAAAAAGTTGACGAAGATTCATACCTTCATTGGACTTCGAGCACCAAGAAGTGATAAAGTGAATAGTCGCATCGATGCCAATACCAAGTGTCATCGGAATCACAATCACGTTATAGATGCTGATTTTTCCAAATTCAAAGAAGTACGTCAACGCGCCCAACAGGCCAAGCGTGAGAAGCGCGCCCATGCCAAACGAGACACCACCCGCCAAGAACATCGACGGTTTGCGGAACGAGACAATTAGCGTAAGGAAAATGACAAGCACAATGACCGAAGCCAAATTAAAGCTATCCGCCTTGACCGACTCGATCACATCCGAGAGGATGAACTGCGACGAGAAAGTGCGCAAGCGTTCGCCATCAAAATTCCAGTTGCCATAGCGTTCCTGGAAGCGGTGCAACGCATGAGCATCCCAGCTCGGGAAGTCGCCGTAAATAAAGCCAATCTTGCCGTATGAGCCATCCTTTTCGCGGAGCAAATCGAGCGTCCAGGCCGGGACATCTTCAGCAGCAAAAGGCTTTTCGACCTGAGCCAACTTACGGAGTGTCGCCACATTTGCAGAATCATCACCTTCCGCTTTATCAAAGACTCTCGCCTCGACCAAGTCACGAATTTCTTCGATGACTTCAAGACGCTTTTCCTGCGAATCTGCAGGCGGCACAAAGCTCTTGAGCGTAAGGAAACTACCGAGCAACGGATCCTTCTCGTCATGGAGTCGAATCATCAACGTGTCATAAAGTTTGTCAAGCTGTTCTGGCTTAGAGCCCATCACCGCCGCAGGCGTCGAAGTCACAGCGCGATTCGTGGCGCGGGTTACCTTGGTCGAAATTTTCTTTTCGGCAGCCGGAATCACCTTGTCCGTATGCACGCGGCGCAAGTTCTTCAAATTGTGTTCAAAGTCCACATGCGGAGCATAATACAATGCAGCAGCACCCAACACAAAACCAATCAGCGCCAGATGCTTGAAGAAACCATAAATTTGCTTTTCGCTCCAAGATTTGGGCAACAGCGAATTATTCGGAGCAGCGGGGATTCCACCCATGCATGCCACAAATACCGGCAAAACAAGGACAGAAGTCATCATACTGAAGAGAACGCCCATCGATGCCACAATGCCGAATTCATAGAATCCGCGGAAGTGCGCAACCAAAAGTGTAAGGAACGCAGCAATCGTCGTGAAACTTGCCAAGATGAACGGCTTGAGCATCTTGCGCTGAGTTTCTTCGAGAACTTCTTCCAAAGAACTGTATTTGTTCAAAAGCTTTTGCGCGTTACCCAAAATGTGAATGGAATAGTCAATGCCGATGCCCAAAATAATCGAGGCAACGAACACCGTAAACGGATTCAACTTGCCATAGAAAAGTGCGGTAAAGGCAAGCGTCGGGAGGCAAGCGTAAAGCACGGAGCCGGTCACGAGAATTGGGCCTTTGACACTCCTGAAGAAGAACGCGGTCAAGAGGAAAATCAAGACAAGGCTTATGCCAAACGAGAAAATACTGTCGTTTGCGACTTCATCGACTTCCTTCAAGCCTTCGTAAGTACCTTCAACCGTGAATCGCGTAGGCACCGGATATTGCTTGCCGCGGAAGTAAGCCAAAAGTTCATCGGTCTTTGCCAAAATTTTCGTCACAAATTCATAATCGGTCGACGGCTTGATAAGCTTTGCATTCACCACGGCGTTAAAGAGAATCTTGCCCGTGCTATCCGGCTCCGGAGTACCAATCAAGCGATTTTTCAAACTATCCGGCAAATACGCCTTCGGGTTCCATTCTTTTTTACCCGTTTCAGATTCTACAGGTTCCTTCTTTTTAAAGAATGCATCGAAAGCACTCACCGCTTCTTCGGGAAGGCCGAGTTCCATCGGCAAATTCGCATCAAACCAGACACGTTCTTTTTTTGCAGAGGCATCGCCCGATGACGCAGAATCCGCCGGACCATCGCCGAGCAAATCAACTACGAGCGGGCCATTCTTGCGGCCAATTTCGAGTTGCAAATCTTCGAGGTTGTCGCGGATGTTTTCAAGGTGCTTGACCGGGAGGTACAAAAGCGCATTATCCTTGAAGAACTGGTTATCGTTATCCACCTGCGTGGAAACAAAATCGCCCTGCCAATTTTTGTGGATGTAATTTTGAATCGAGTCCTGCAAAGCAGCGGCAAGTTCAACACTTTCGCTCTGGATGGCAATCATGAAGCGGTCGGTACTGCCGAAACGCTCGTAAGATTCTTCAAGAGCCTTCACGCTCGGGGTATCTTCGGGCAATAGGTGCGAAAGATCCGCATCCAGTTTGAGCCCCGGCTTCACGAGAATCGGGAACGCGAGGATGAGCGCAAGGAGAATATAAAAAGCTAAGGCCGCATACTTATGACGGCAAATGAGAGGGATATACCACTTGGAAAATTTTTCAGCAAATGATTTTTTCGTATTCATGCGTGAAAATATATTAATATTCCCACGCCACTTAAACTAGGCCGTTCCCAATTTCCGATGAACAGCGAAAAAGAGAGATTAATGGGGCAACATATTGTCGTTGCGCAAAAGGGAACGCAAGACTTTGCTGGCCCCGACGGCATGCGACTTCCACGAAAGCGACAAGGAATCCGAAACATGCTCAAACGAGCCATTTTTTCCCTTGTACACTTCATCGGATTCCAGGCCTCCCGTCAGCACGGAATCGCGGAAACCGAGATAGTAAGCATTTTGGGTATAGAATAGCGCGGGCTGCTCTGCCGGTCGTTTTTCGGTAAGCAAGTCATAACCCCAGAAATGGTTCGGAGCGCGGACTTGTGCCAAATCCAAAATCGTGGGGCCAATATCGAGCTGCGAAGCCACATCTTCGCGAATTTCAAGTCCCTTAAAGAGCGTGGTATCCGGCGAGAAAATTCCCATGAAAATCTGTGCAGCAGAAACTCCAAGCGGTTGCGGCACTTTGTAATCAATGGAATCTACAGGTGTATCATGGTCACCGAGAATCACGACAACCGTACGTTCGAAATCAGGCCTTGCATACAGCGCTTCAAAGAATCGGCCCATTTGTTCATCCGTATAACGTAATGCATTCTTGAAACGCACCATAGCATCTTCGGGTTTTGCAGCGTAACTGTCCGGGTAACCGTAGAACGGAATATGCGTTGCAATTGTATTTGCGGCCAGGAACCAAGCGCTATCGGCAGGCATCGTCTTAAGCAATTCTATTGCAAGGTCCATCCCGAGACTGTCTGACGTTCCCGGAATTTTCGGATCTTCAATAACGCGCCAATTGTCGCCATAAAAACGTTCCACAAAAGGCAATGTATGGTCAAAAACAGGGTTCGAAACCGTCATGTATGCACGATGGTAATTTGTCAGATATTCCTGGAAGCCTTTAAAATGGTTCGATGCATAGAACGCCGGCACGTCGCGATTCGGGTGCGAAGGGAACCCGAGATAGGTCGAAGTTGTCCCGCGCACGGTCGGATAGCTACCGCTATATGCATTCTTGAACCAAAGCCCGCCTACAGAAGATGCCATTTTCCACAAGTTCGGAGCAATCGAGGTATCGCCTTCGAGCATCTGGTTCAGCACACGGCCCTTGTAAGATTCTCCGAAAATGAAAACAATGTTGTACGATTTTGTAGCCTTGTATTCATGCGTCGGAGCATTGCGGTATCCAGGATATTCCGCATTTGAACGAGCCCCTGCAAAATCAGCAGGCAAAAAGGCATCGAGGTCATGGACGAGTTCATCCGTAATAGAATAGCCATCGCGCATGAATTCAAACGTTTCAAGCCCTGCAATATGCAGAACCGGGGCAGTCAGCGTGTATTTCCCAAGCGTAAAGCGCCAATCGATTTGGAAAGGGAAATTCGTAATGCCACGAGCACCGACAATAAACAAGATCAAAGGAATCACAGAAAGAACAATTCCCGAAGCAAGCATGGTCACAGGGACTTTCTTATCTGAGAGCTTTGCGATACGCTTTTCCATCATGGTCATGCGTCTTTGACGAATCGAATACGTCACGCAAAACGCGATGCCACCTGCCAAAATCAAGAACACAAGACCAACCCAAAGGAACGTTCCTACACCATCGCCCCCAAGCGTCGAAACCGTCGTTGCATCCGTAATATTCGAAAAATGGAAATAGGTGCGAATAAAAGAATACGAAAGGCGCTGGTGATTAAAGCGGAAAATCTCGTAATCTGCAATTGCAAAGAAAAAATAGAGAATGTAAAAAACAGCAAGCGCCCGCGGACTCTTCAAAAACGCGAAGATGGAGGACATCACAAGGATAGCGCCATACGCCATAAAAACTTGCCAAATCGTTTTACCCGCAAACATTTCGGACATCGAAAGGCCTAGCGGATCTGGCAAGGCGTAGAAAAGAACGAGCATCACCGTTTGCAGCAAGAACGCCACAGACGTAATCAAGATAAACGGATTTTTAAAGAGCTGTTTGATAATAGTACCTAGCAAAAATTAAACCAAAACGAAATATACAAAAGTTCGTCAAAACGCGAGAGCGTTCACCCAATAGCAAAAAGCGGTTATTGCCGAGAGTGGCGTCATCACGTATTTTTCTTTTTTACTTTTCGAAGCGAGATTGGCTAGGCAATTCATCGTCAAATAAACAGCCAAGGCAATTCCAACAACTTTGGTGACTTTATGAGAAAACCAAAGAGACATGTAACCACCGAGCTGTAAAAGCACGATGGCAAAGAAAACTTGCAAAAGCAACTGTGCAGCAAGCACAATGCGCAATTTTGCAGGGAAAACTTTAAATCGACCACCCAAGGTAAATGCGCCTAGCGGAGCCCCGAAAATCAAGGCAACACTCATCACAACGACAAGCATGAGTAAAACGGCACCGATTATTGCAGTCATAAAAACCTCCAGGAATTAGGTTAAATATAACTTCAAAAAAAGGAACCTATTAACGCCATAGATGTTTTGTCAATGAAAGATTTTACTTAAATAAGAACATCTCTACTTTTTCGAGGTATTTTATTATTACGTGCTGTAGCCATCAAAAATTAGGGGTCGCAATGAGTATGTTTTCAAAAATATTTAAAGCCTTGACATTTGTCCTTGCGTCATCAACTTTTTCTTTTGCCGCCTTGGCCGACAGCGCGTCCAAGTTTTTGGGCAACATTCCCGTTTTTGGTGAAATCCCCGAAGATTTTGGCACCTACTGGAACCAAATTACCCCCGAAAACGAATGTCTTTGGGGCCATGTCGAAAAAACGCGTGGTGAGTACGACTGGACGGGTTGCGACCTCGCCTATAACTGGGCAAGAAAGAACAAGGCTATTTTCTCGTTTCACACCCTGTTGTGGGGTTCGCAAAAGCCGCAGTGGTTGGGAAAGACTCTCGACGCTAGCGAAACAAAAAAGGCTTGGACTGATTGGATTGATGCGGTTAAAGAACGTTATCCCGACCTCGAAATGATTGAAGTGGTAAACGAAGCCGTCAAAATCAACAACAACAACTATCACTCTGGATATACCAACAGCAATCTGGTTGAAGCCCTTGGCGGCGATAGCGGAAACTACGAATTCGTGGTCACGGCTTTTAAAATGGCACGTGAACGCTGGCCCAAAGCCATCCTAATTTACAATGACTACAATACAATCCAATGGAATAAGGAGCTAGCCATAGACCTTGTTAAGAAAATCAAGGCCCAGGGTGCGCCGATTGATGCCTTTGGAATGCAGTTTCACGAAACAACCACACAAGGGAGCGGCAAACGCAAGTGCTTGCATTTCTCCGTCCTCAAACGCGCACTTAACGATGCACACGAACAAACAGGCCTTCCCATATACATTACACAATACGATGTCGGAGACAAGGACGATAATCTTCAGAAAAAGTGCTACATAGAGCATATTCCGCTCTTGATGGAAACAGAATACGTGAAGGGCATTACCCTTTGGGGCTACATTTACGGCAAAACTTGGTTGGAGGAGGGTAATTCCGGCCTTATTAAAAACGGCGTTGACCGCCCGGCAATGACTTGGCTCAAGGAATATTTCAAGGATTCGAGAGTTCGTCGCTATATGCTAGGCCTTGCCAACGGTGCAGAAAAACGTCTAGGTAATGTCATTGTCGATGGTCAATCCATTCCCGAAGATTATGAGGACTACTGGAATGAAATTACTACGGATAACGCGTGCACATGGATTGCCGTCGAAAAGGAACGCGGCAATTACGATTTTTCAAAATGCGACGCCGTTCATCAGTGGACTGTTTTAAATCGATGGGATACTCGCATGCCCTTCAAGTTCCGCAATCTGCTGAAAGGGACGCATTTGCCACATTGGCTGAATGGGCTCGACGTGAACGAAACCAAGGAAGCCATTACGGCTTGGTTTGACGCCGTTGCCAAGCATTATCCCGAAATTTACCAGATTGAAGTTGTCGATGGAGCGGTCCGTAATAGCACAGGTCACTATCATTCCGGATTTGATGCCTACAACAACGTAATTGAGGCTCTCGGCGGCGATGATGGCGACTACAAGTTTGTGGCCACGGCCTTCAATATGGCTCGTAAACGCTGGCCTTACGCTAAATTGATTTACAACGATTATGACGAAATGCGTTGGGAAAACGATCCGACGGTTAATCTCATTCTGAAACTTCAAGAACAAAATGCGGCTATCGATGCATTTGGATTGCAGGCAGCAAACTGGATGATCCAAGGTTCAGGCCCTGAGATAAAGTGCATTGCCGGGAGTACAATACGGGACGGCATTCAAAAAATTTACGACAAGATAAAGATTCCCTTGTTCATTACAGAATACAGCATCGGTACGGATGATGACAACCTTCAGAAGGCTTGCTTTGCAGAACATATTCCCGTTTTCATGGAATCGGAATATGTTGCGGGAGTCACTCTCTGGGGCTACATTTACGGGGAAACGCCGCGGATGAGCCCCACAAATACAGGCCTCATCAAAAATGGAAATAATCGCCCCGCTATGGACTGGCTTGAACAATATTTCATTAAGCATTGGGCAGACAGCAAGAACATGTGGCCCCTGGGCATTCCGACACACCCACTGGATTCGTTGGATTCAATCGCTTTGGAAAAACCGGAAGGCATTGGCGATAATGGCAGAAATTTCGGCAGCAAGCTTCGCCTAGAGCAGAGCACGCTGCAAAATTACGACGTGTTTGACGTGCAAGGCGTACGCTTGGGCAACCTTTCAGCCTATGGCTTTAGCGATGCATCAACAAGGTTCAAGTCCGCCAGCACCGTAAAAACCTCGGGCATCTACTTTTTGCGCAACCGCACCACAGGCAAAATGCAAAGCGTTAGAATCGCGAGATAATTTGCAATTTGCGAGACGATGTCTCGCAAATCTGTCATTTCGAAAACAAGTCGGAATGCGAACCCGTCGCCACAAGCGTTAAAGTTAAGATTCCTTGATTTTTTCTGTAGCACAACAACCAATCAGGACGAATATGGAGTTCTCGCGTACCATGAAATTCTCCAACTAATTCATGATCATGATATTTAGCATCCAAAGCCTGATCCGTTCGTAGCAGTTCAACTACGTCCTTAAGTTCCTGTAACGGGAGCCCCCTCTTTTGGCAAAGCTTGTACGATTTTTTAAAACGACTAGTCCAAATTACTTCGTATATCATTTGTCAAGGTCCGCCCACATTTCGTTCATATCCGTATATCGTTTTGTTTTCGGATCAGCCTCTAGGCGTTCCGCTTCGGCAACAGCCTCGCGTAAACCTTTAGGATATTCCGGATATTTCACTTCAAAGGGCAAACCTCGTTGCAGCACAACTTGGCGCAGGAACATGGATACCGCTTGAGACATGGAAAGGCCAAGCCCTTCCAACAAAGCTGTCGCTTGATTATTCAAATCAGAATCAATGCGAAAATTTTTTGCCACGGTACTCATGCTATCAAATATACATCGTTTGTAAAGCATTTGCAAGTATTTGATGGGTTTTATAGCGATATTATTCTTCATTTTAACTCCTTCCGCAGACATGCTGAAACTGCGGAGTTTAATGCTTTGCTCTTTTGAGCACTAAATAAATATAGTCTAAAAAAATTTCACTGTCAAGAGGATAGGTTAAGACTTTTTAGAGATGCTAAAAATGAATCATTGAACAAATCAATTGGCAAGGTACACTGGCGTACGCCTTACTCTAAATAATATGTTTAAGGCACCCTATCGCAAAGACAGGGGGTTTTGTGCATTAGGGCGGGTGGGCGGGGTAAGCCGGGCGTTGCGGGTGCGGCGACTGAGCACCCGCTAGAGAGGGTGGAGAGCAACGAAGTGCGAACCAGGGGGATACTTCCCCCTCCTATATAAAAGGACCGTACTTTTTGCACTAATGAGCACTACAAAATTTTCTGACAGGAAATTTTTACTACATTTCGAGCCATGAATCAAGAAACACCCGATACTACTCTAGGTTTATCTAACGTCAATCACCTAGAACGACTTTATGACGGCTGGTTCCTCGATTACGCCAGCTATGTGATTTTGGACCGTGCGGTCCCGTATTTTGAAGATGGGCTGAAGCCTGTCCAGCGCCGTATTTTGCATTCCATGTTCGAAAACCACGACGGACGCTACCAGAAGGTGGCAACGATTGTCGGTCGAACGATGGCTTACCACCCGCATGGCGACGCCTCCATCGGCGATGCTCTTGTGGGCCTCGGCCAGAAGAATTTGCTCATCGACACCCAGGGTAACTGGGGCAACCCCTACACGGGCGACCGCGCTGCAGCCCCCCGTTATATCGAAGGCCGCCTCACGCCGTTCGCTGTCGATGTCGTGTTCAACCCCGAAACGACGGAATGGATTCCGAGTTACGATGGCCGTAGTGAAGAACCGGTCACGCTCCCGGTCAAGTTTCCGTTGCTTTTGGCACAGGGCGTCGATGGTATTGCGGTCGGTCTTTCGACTTCCATCCTCCCCCACAACTTCCGCGAGCTCTGCGAAGCTAGCATTGCCTGCCTGCGCGGCAAGAAGTTCACGCTTTACCCGGACTTTTTCACGGGCGGCATCATCGATGTGACCGACTACAACGACGGTCAACGCGGGGGCAAGGTCAAGGTCCGCGCGAAGATTGAAAAGGTCGACAACAAGACGCTAGCCATCCGCGAAATCCCGTACGGCACCACGACCGTGAGCTTGATTGAAAGCATTGTCAAGGCAAACGACAAGGGCAAAATCAAGATCAAGCACGTGGACGACAACACGAGCCAGGGCGTCGAAATTCTCGTGCACTTGCAGCCGGGGACGGACCCGCAGGTCGCCATCGATGCGCTTTACGCCTTTACGGACTGCGAAAAGTCGCTCTCTCCGTGCACCTGCGTCATTATCGACAAGCACCCGAAATTTGTCGGTGTTTCTGACATCTTGAAGCTCAACACGGAACACACCGTGAAGCTTTTGGAATGGGAACTCGCCAACGAACTCAAGCACCTCGAAGACAAGTGGCACATGACCACGCTCGAAAAGATCTTTATCGAGAAAGAAGTCTACGAGGTCATCAAGAAGGCTAAGGACCGTGAACAAATTATCCGCCTCGTTCGCGAAGGCCTCACGCCTTACCTCAAGCGTCTGCACCGCAAAGAGGTTACAGACGAAGAAATCGGCAAGCTCATTGAAATTCCGATCCGCCGCATAAGCCATTACGACCGCGAAAAGGCCGACCAGCTCTTGAAGGAACTCGAAGAGAGCATCGCGACCTGCAAGTACAACCAGGAACACATTATCGATTACGCCGTGAATCACTTCAAGAACATCTTGAAGAAGTACGGCGAAGGCAAGGAACGCCGTACGCAGATTGCCGAATTCGGTAAGGTGAACGCCGTACACGTGGCGCTTGCAAACCAAAAGCTTTACGTGAACCGCAAGGAAGGTTTCGTAGGCACGGGCATGAAGAAGGAAGAATACCTCTTCGACGTGTCGGAATACGACGACTTGATCGTGTTCAAGGCCGATGGCAGCTTCAAGGTCGTGAAAGTCAGCGACAAGGACTTTGTCGGGAAAGACATTATCTTGGTCGAAAAGTTCAACAAGGACGACGAACGCCATATCTATAACGTTATCCACCAGGATGGCAAGGACGGCTATGCTTACATCAAGCGCTTCAACGTCGGCGGCGTGACCCGCGACAAGGATTACTACATGGGCAAGAACAAGCCTGGTAGCAAGATTCTTTACATGTCGAGCAACTTAAACGGCGAAGCCGAAGTCGTCGAAGTCATCTTGAAGCCGCGTCCGCGTATCAAGCTGAACTTTGAAGTGGACTTTAGCGAAGTCGAAGTCAAGGGCCGTGGAGCCATTGGCAATATCGTTTCGAAGTACCCGATCAAGACAGTCAAGAGACTGCGCAAGGGCGTTTCGACGCTTGGTGCAAGAGTGCTTTACTTCGATGCTCCGAGCGGTATCGTCTCGACGCAGAAGAAGGGCGATTGCCTCGGTGAATTTGGCGAAAACGACAAACTCTTGATTATCAAGCAAGACGGTAGCGCCCGCGTGCACAACATGGCAGACCCGATTCTCGTCGGTTCGAACATCAAGTATCTGCACAAGTACGATCCGGCTCAGGTCTTTACGGTGCTCTACTTCGAAGGCTCGAATTTCAACTACATGGTCAAGCGCTTCAACCTCGAAGGCTGCCCCATGACGACGGAATTCAGCGTTGTTTCCGACCACAAGGACACGAAGCTCATCGAGCTCTTTGCAACAGATGACGCTCGCGAGCTGATGGAATACCAAGTCGGTCGCGAAGTCCAGAAGGAAGAACTCGACTTGACGGAAATTGCGGAAGTCAAGGGCTACAAGGCTCTCGGCAGCAAGTTTACCGCCAAGAAGATCAAGCGCGTGAGCCGCATTTCGCCGGCAGACCCGTTTAGCGACGGAAGCGGTGAAAGCGAAGGTTCTAGCGAAGATCCGAGCTTGTTCTAAGTTCTAGGATTGCCGCGCCCCCTACGGGTGCTCGCAATGACGAAATTAATAAGTTATGCCCCGCAGAAGCGGGGCATTTCTTTTCTTAAAACATGATGGTGACCCCGGAACAGAGTCCGGGGTGACAGCACTATAAAACAGTCTTTTGTTGAATGTCATGCCCGCCGAAGCCTGTGCTGAGCGCAGTCGAAGTAAGCGGGCATCGCCTTTTTTATAAGACGAGAAGGAGATTCCCGATTAAATCGGGAATGACAACGCAACGGGAATGACAATGTGTTAAGCAAGATTCGCGGCATCTCGCCGCGTTTCAGCATTTAAAGAATATCGCGGTTAAGTAATTCGCCGTGGCTGAGTTCGAGACGGCGGAACGGGCTGTTCAGATAAAAGTCCGGATTATGCGTTGCCATGAGGATGGTCGTTCCGCGGGCGTTGATTTCCTTGAAAATGCAGAAGACTTCTTCAGCGTTTTTCGGGTCCAAGTTACCAGTCGGTTCGTCCGCCAAAAGCAAATACGGGTTGTGCACCATCGCACGGGCAATCGCCACGCGCTGCTGTTCACCGCCCGAAAGCGTGTAAGGCATTGCAAAGCGCTTTTGGCTAATGCCCACAAGTGCAAGAGCGTCAAAAACAGCTGCGTTAATCTTGTTGCTCGGAGTGCCCACAATACGGAGCGCAAGCGCCACATTCTCAAAAACATTGCGGTCCGGCAAAAGTTTAAAGTCCTGGAAAATAATCCCCATCTTGCGGCGGAGCGCCTGGATTCTATCGTCCGGCGTGTTCTTGCTATCGTACAAGACGTTGTCCGAGAACTTGACCATGACCTGGCCGCCGCGCTGTTCGTCCGGACGTTCGTCCATATAAATTAAGCGCAAAAGAGTCGATTTTCCAGCGCCAGAATGCCCCGTCAAAAATACAAACTCGCCCTTGTTTATACGGAAGGTGACGTTGTTCAACGCCTTCCAGTTGGCTTCGTAAGATTTAGTGACGTGGGTAAAATGAATCATATTATTCAGTCATTCTGATTTCAACGAGAACTTCCTTGCGCCACTTCTGGATAAGTTTCTGGAGTTTTTCGTTTTCCAAATGCGTTGCAGCCATAAGTTCGATTTTGCCGTAATCTTCTTCAAGCGTAAGTTCACGAACCTGGCGGGAATCATCGAGACGGAACAAGTGGTAAGCGCCATCGATCATGACCGGTTCAGAAATCTCGCCGACGTTCAAGTTCGCAACCGGATCCACATAAGCAGGTTCCATTTCGTTACGCTGGAACCAGCCGAGCAAGCCACCCTGGAAATTGCTGGACTTGTCTTCACTGAACATCTTAGCAGCCGTTGCAAATTGTTCCTTAGTCTTAATCGTTTTGCGGAGCGAATCAGCACGTGCCACCACAGCCGCCGTATCCTTTGCGGTCGGAATCGTACGCAAGAGAATTTGTGCAGAACGAACACCATCTTCTTTACGGCCAATCACGCGAGCAATGTGCCAACCCAAGTCCGTCTTGACCGGAGTCGATGCATAATGACCATTCTTCAAACGAGAAATAGCCTGTTCAAAAGCAGGGTCCAAAAGACCACGCTTAAAGTAACCGAGGTCGCCACCCTTTGCGGCAGAGCTATCCTGCGAATGGCGTTGAGCCAAAAGTTCAAATTTGATACCGAGGTTCAAGCTATCGATCAACGTTTCGGCCACGCGCTTCACGGAGTCCACAACCATGGAATCCGGCTTAATCGGAAGCTGAATATGGCTCAACAGCACGCAGTTGAACTGACGCGGAAGAGAATCCTTGTAAACCTTGTAGAACTGGTCTACTTCTTTCTTGGTCGGGTGGATGGTTCCCACATGGAGTTGACGCACACGGGAAATTTCCATGTGGTTGCGAATCTGCTTGCCGAGCTGTTCACGATACTGGATCATCGAAAGGCCAAGCTGGGCACGTACAGCTTTTTCAAGCGTAGCCATATCTATCTTCTGGCTTGCAGCAATGGATTGAAGATGAGCAGTCACGCGCTGGTCCACTTCGGATTCTGTAATCACGATAGAGTCGCGATCAATGCGGCTGAGCAAAACTTTTTCTTCGATCAGGCGGTTCAGCACAGCATCTTTCTGTTGCTGTTCCGTCATATTTGAAGCCTCAGGAGTATCCTGGAACCTGTAAAGGTCGTTCATGAACTCCGAACGCATAATCGGCTTGCCATCGACAACAGCAGCAATACCTTCCATCAGCACAGGAGCGGCAAAGCTTACGGTACAAAGAGCAAAAACTAAAGAGGCAATTCGATTACTGATCATTATTTTTCCTTTTCACTAAGTACATTCATCTTCGTAATTATGGGAATACCCGTTTTCCATTCATCCTTGAGGCGTTTCAAGACAACATTCTGGTGTTCCATCCAAGCCTGCATGGATACATCTTCGATCACTTCGTCAAGCGGACGCGCATCGGCAGAATCAAGACGGTTGGTTATCACAGCAATCTTTGCTGCACCATCACAAACCTTCATCGGCGTAATACGCCCCACAACAGCCCTGTGAATAGACGGAATCATGCATGGATCCGGCGTTTTATCGACACCATCAAATTCCCTCATTCGCTTCACCAGGCGATGGTTAGGCGGAATGGATTCAAACTTGGTATTCTTGAATTCCTTGTAATACAGAACTGCGGACTTCCAGTCGCCAAACGAAAGAATAGCCCCCGAAACCGTTGTTTTTCCGTTCAAATACAGGTTCTGGTTCTTATGATAAAAGTCAATTTTTTCGCCATCGCTCACCATCATTGTATCGAGGAACGTCTGCATGTAGTAATCGGCCACAATTTTGCGTTTCGTCCGCTCGAGCATGCGAATTAGAGCAGAATCTTTCAGGGCTCCATTTTTCACGGCCTGCTGGTAGACAAGTTCTTCATCAATCCAGTGCCGCAAAAAGAGAATGCGTTCATTGTCGCCCCAAGAATCCCAATCAGGAGCGTACGTGTAAATCTCCGACTGGTGCAACTTGGAATCCCCCACAGTAACAATGACCGGATCATGGGGCTTGCAGGCAGCCAAAAGCACTAAACCGAAGGCTAGCAATATACGGATAAGAGATCTCATTGCGACAAATTTAGAAAAATACAGGCTGTAAAAGTAGTTACAATCTACCAAAACGTCCTTTCAACCTCGCCAAAGCGTCTTCTTCCACAATATCTTCGGCATCGTTACCTTTGCGCTTGTACTTGAGGATTTCAAAATCTTCGAGCAAAGCCTTTGCCTGCAAGTAAAGTTCGGCAAATTCCGGGTCATCCGTTGGCGTGCGGTCGATTTTTCCGAGAAGTTCGCGTGCATTTTTCAGTTCGTGATCCTTGAGGTAACGCGCCTTGAGGTACGGGCGGAAATACTCGCGGAGGGTACTGGCCGAAAGTTCCGTGCTTTCGCGGGAGGCGCTAGAGTCGCGGGATGCGCCGAGATTACGAGATGCACCGAGGTCATCCACGGGGAGGGCGACATTTAAAATTTCAGCAAGAGCACACAGACGTCCAAACAAAGTAAGTTCTTTTTGGTACGCCGTATGGATTGCAATTATGGTTTTATTTTTTAAGGTCGGTTTGCCGTTTCCACTCCGCATTTCCACGCTGAAATCTTTAAGCAAATTCCAGTTCTTTACAAAAGCTTCAGCACTGATAAGGCCTGATTCGTACGTAGCACGTACAAGCGAAAGGCGGATTTCTTCATCTTCGCTGCGGGTGTTTGCTGCAAGGCTTTTGAAGTCGCGAATCTTTTTGCCGCGCGAGAATTCAAGCCCCGTAAAGCGAACACAGCGAGTTGCATCAAGACTATCAGCCGCAAGCGATTTTGCGACCCAAATCTTGAGGGTTGTTTCAAAGTTATCCGCAAAGACTCCGCCCATTTCGAGCAAATTCAAGCGGTCAGCAATGAGCTGTTTTTTCTCTTCGGAGAGTGAAGTCTTTTGCGATGCGGGATGCGCACCCTCCACACGTTTGCGGAAAGATTGCCAAAAGCGCGATTCATCAGACGCCATCAAAGCGGACTCGCCAAGACGCCAGCCAAATCGCATTTGTTCAAGCGGGAAGTCAATGCCAAACGTCACCAACGCCGGGCGAACCGCCAAGAACATGCGGTAAGAGCCCCATTCCGGAGAAATTTCGAGTTTATAAGGTTCCGGGAAACCAGGCTTTGAAACGACCAAATGCAAGCGCAAATGATTTTCCTTGTCGGGATTCACCGTCGGAACGTCGATGCTTGCGCCGTTTGCACCCGAGCGAATTTCTTTTGTATTCGAAAGCACTTCGTAAAGCAACAAGAGCGGAGCTTTATGCGGGAAGTTGTCGAGAGCCGCATAGAATTCATCGTCAATCGCGGTGCGCTTGGCTTCGAGCAATTTCTTGACGCTCTTGGGCATTTGGCGAATCACGGATTCAATCATCCATTCGCGCCATTGCTGGATGCTCATTGCAAATTTTGCCGGAGAAATTTCAGTCAGCAAGTCATAAGGCAACGAAAGCGTAATGCCGTCGCAATCGCGAGTGGCATCAAAGACCATTTCGCCTGTGACAACGCGCTCGCCAATACGGAAATGTTCGATGGAACCGCCGAGAGTAGGTGTTGGGGCATTTCCGCGCTTGTCAATCCCGACTTGATCGGGATTCCCCTTTCGTTGTCGAGAAGGCGATTCCGGGACGGAGCCCGGAATGACGTTGCCTGCATTCGTCTTCCCAAGCGCTACATTCGTCATCCTGAGCGCAGCGAAGGATCCAGTGCGGAACCCGTCAGCATCACTTGTCCAAGTTGTTCCGGTCATACCGCCATCCAACTGGTCCAACCAATACTTTTCATCAAATTTGAGGAACTGGTCGGTGTGCTCGTAGATATAGCTTTTGAGCGTCTTGATGGAATTGACGTTGCCCGCAATTCGCGTGTAGTATTCCACAAGCGCATCTTCGCTCGGAGCAAGCCCGAACTGGCGTTTACGCGCTTCAAGAGCATGAAGATTTTCTACAACGCGGTCGTTGTGCTTCATGAAATCGAAAGGCCTTGCCACCTCGCCCATCACCACGGCTTCGCGCCAGAAAATCTGGGCGCAGTCTTCGGGATTCACGCGGGCGTAATCGATACGATGGCCACGGCTAATCACAAGCCCTCTAAAGCTTACTTCTTCGACAGCTTCGACAAAGCCGCGTTCCTTATTCCATGTCGGCTCAAACCAGCGACGCGTGCAGAACGGTTCTGCCACTTGCAAAATCCATTCTGGCTTGATTTCGGCAGCTTTCGTGAGGAAGGTTCGGCTCGTTTCGCGGACTTCGGCACTGAAAAGCCATTCCACGCTCTTGGCGTACAAATCGCTGCCCGGGAACACATGCGTTTCGCGACCGCTCACCAAGCGGTAACAGCCATTTTCGATATCGCGGTGCGCAATCCCGCCCAAGAATCCGGAGAGGAGCGCAATATGCAAATTGTCGCGATGGAACGAATCGAACGGACAAACTTTATTATCAAACTTCACTTCGAGAATGCGGCTGAACTGTTCGTACAAATCCACCCATTCACGCAAGCGCAAAAAGTGCATGCTATTCTTGTCGCAGAACTTGCGAAGTTTGTTCCAAGATTTTCCGTCCCAGTCCGTGCAGAACGCATTCCACATCGAAACATAAACAAGGAAATCGCTCTTGTGACCGCAGAATTTGCGGTGCAGCTGACGGATGCGAGTGCGTTCCGGTTCATCGTTCGGCACCACACGCGGGTCCTGGATGCTAAGCGCCGAGCACACGATAAGCGCCGGCTGCAAAACGCCCAAGTCACGAGCACGCAAAAGCACCGCCGAAAGCGACACGTCCATCGGAAGGCGCGTCATATCGCGGCCAAGTTTGGTCACATGACCGCTAGAATTGTCAGCCGTGAGTGCGCCAAGTTCAAACAACGTCTTGTAAGCGCCACGGAATGCCGAATGCGGAGGCGACTGCAAGAACGGGAAGTTTTCGAGTTCCAGCCCGAGACTGCGCAACTGCAAAACGACATTCGCGAGATTGCTACGGCGAATTTCTGGCTCCGTGAATTCATCGCGCTTTTCAAAATTCTCGGGAGAGTAAAGGCGAATGCACACGCCGGGCTTCACGCGCCCCGCGCGTCCAGTGCGCTGCCGCGCGCTGGCCTTCGAAATTTCTTCGACGGGAAGCCCCTGGATTCTCGCCTGCGCATTGTAGCGAGAGATTCGGGCCATGCCCGTATCGACAACGTAAGCAATTCCCGGAATCGTAAGAGACGTTTCTGCAATGTTCGTCGCCAAGACCACTCGCGTCTTGCCTGTATGCTTAAAAATGCGGCGTTGTTCGTCAGGACTCATGCGCCCGTAAAGCGGGAGCACGTCAAAAGTCGCTGCATCTAATTCGTGCGCAAGTTCGCCCGCCAAATCCTGAATATCGCGTTCCGTCGGCAAAAAGCAGAGCAAATGGTCGCGATGGCGCGTTTCCAAATCGAGAATTGCATCACGCGCTTCTTCAATCAGCCCCGAATCACCCTTGCCTGAGATATCACGTTCGTCATTGCGAGCAACGCGAAGCAATCCATTATTTTGCCCAAAATAATACTCGACATCCACAGGATACGTGCGGCCTTCGGCCTCCATCACGCAGCTGTTGTCGTAAAATTCTTCAAAAAGTTTTGCGTCAAGCGTTGCCGATGCAACAATCAACTTGAAATCTGGACGACGAGAAAGTACCGTCTTGAAAATGCCAAGCAAAATGTCAATGTTCAACGAGCGTTCGTGTGCTTCGTCAATCATGATGGCGTTGTACTGCCGGAACAAGCGGTCCTTGCGGAACTCCTGCAACAAGATACCGTCCGTCATCACCTTGATGGGGGCTTCATTTGTACCTTGTTCCCAAAAACGAATTTTCGTCGAGACAAGCTCTTCGTCCTTGAGTTCTTCACGCAAACGGTCGGCAATGGAAATCGCCGCCAAACGGCGAGGTTCGGTAACGCCAATTTTGAAAGGTCGCACTTCGTGCTCTGAGCACAAGCGTTTGTCATCCTGGAGCCGAGAGGCGATAGGATCCATTATTTTTTGGATTCTATCGGGGCCTTGCCCCTCCAGAATGACAGCGTTATTTTGCTGACTTAGAAACCACTCTAGCAAAAACTTCGGTAATTGCGTGGATTTGCCGGAACCGGTATCCGCCTTGACGATGATAACTTGATGTTTTTCTAAAAGCTCAAAAAACTCCTCCCGATGTTCAACAACGGGAAGTTCCGGGTACTCAATTTTCAAGTCGGTTAATTGCATTACGAGATAACAATTACTCTTTAATATGCCCGCACTTATCGCAGGTGAGTTTGTAGCTGTTATCGGGGTCTACGACCATCACGCCGTCACATTCCGGCACTTCGCACGGGAGTTCGCCCGGCATTACTTCTCTATAAGTCTTTTTTTCTTCCATAATGCCCCGAATATAGAAATTCAGCGCCCAGCACGCCCACAACAATATTTATTTTTCGAACATGGAAAACGCAAAGACAGTCAAACAATCGCAAGTCGAAACCCGCGACATCGTCCACCCCTCCGACGTAAACGCCTACAATTACGTATTCGGCGGACACCTGACGTCGCTTCTCGACAAGGCCGCCTGCATAGCAGCCTACACACACGCTAGATGCAGAGTGACAACAGTTTCGATTGACAACGTGCGTTTTTTCAAGCCGGCTACAGTCGGCACCATCCTCACCATAAAGGCTTCCGTAAACCGAGCCTTCAACACATCCATGGAAGTCGGCGTCAAGGTCATGGGAGTTCACCCGCAAGTATCGTGGAAACCCGAAGTCATCTGCCATGCCTATATGACATTTGTCGCCATTGACGACAACGGAAAGCCAACCCCGATTCCTTCCGTCATCCCCGAAACAGAGGACGAAATCCGCCGCTACGAAGAAGCCGGCATCCGCCGCGATGCCAAGAAAAAACTGTTGGCGACTCTAGAAAACAAATAAATTCTACGTCTAGCGAAAACACTGGATACACTTGAAAACATTTTCATCGAAAAGGCCCTTTGACGGGACCTTTATCGTTTCTAGATTTTTACACATGAAACAGATCGATGTCAAGGACCGTTCGCTCATCAGCCTTTCGTGGCCGCTAATTCTCACGTTCGCCGTGAGCATGATCCAGCCCATGATGGACAGCTGGTTCTTGTCGCGCACTTCCGAAACTGCAGCCGCGGGCGTCGGAGCCATGCTCCCCATTCTCGGAGCGCTTTTCACGGCCCTCCACGCCTTCTCGCAATCGGGTGCAAGCATCGTTTCGCAGTACATCGGCGCCAAGCAGAACAGCCACGCAAACAGCACACAAACCATGGTCCTTTTCGGGAGCATCCTTCTCGGCATCGCGCTCACGCTCATCATTTATCCGCTTTCCGGGAACATTCCGCAATGGATGGGACTCACCGATGAGCCCGCCAAATATGCCACGCAATTTTTAAGCGTTGTTTCATTCGGTTTCGCCTTCCGTGCCTTGCAAACCATTTTGACTGCCCTCATCGCAACCCATGGCCTTACCATTTGGAACTTTGTCGGTAACACGCTCACAATCGCCACAAACGCAGCCTTGAATGTCGTATTCCTCGAAGGACTTTTCGGACTTCCGAAAATGGGCGTTCACGGTGTGGCACTCGCGACCGCACTTTCCTGGCTCATTTCTTCGGGCATCCTTTGGCTTGTGCTCAAATTCAAAGTACACCACCACAGCAAAATTCGCGACTGGAAACGTACCCGCGTTCTTTTACCCGACTGGATTCGCATCGGCCTCCCCGCCGCCGCAGAACCCATTAGTTTCCAGCTTTTCCAGGTGTTCATCACTGCAATGGTTGTCTACATCGGTACAACCGCAATGACCGCCCGCGTGTTCGCAGGAAACTTCGCCGCACTTTCCGTCATTCTCGGAGTCGGCCTCGGCAGTGGAAACCAGATTCTCGTGGCGCACCTCGTCGGTGCTCATGACTACGTCAAAGCAAACCGCCGCGTTCACCAAACGCTCGCCGTAGGCATCATCAGCGGTTTCTTGCTATCCGTCGCAGTAGCGCTCCTCGGCGAACACTTACTCAGACTCTACACCGACAATCCCGAAGTTCTCCGCCTCGGGAAAATTTGCCTCTGGTGCGATGTCGCCGTGCAACCGTTCAAAGCCGTAAACTTTATCGTCACCACATCGCTCCGTGCCGCAGGCGATTCCAAATTCCCGGCACTTGTGGGTAGCGGCATGATGTGGACACTCGGCCTTGCAACATCGCTTATCCTCGCATTTGTCGTTGGACTCGGGCTCCCCGGCCTTTGGCTTGGCATGGCCGCCGACGAATTTTACCGTTCGTTCGCGAACATTTGGCGCTGGAAGAGCGGCCGCTGGAAAAGCAAAGCGGTTGTTTAGAAAGCAAAAAGTCCGGCGGGAAAGCCGGACATCTATTATTCAAAGCACTTCGTCAATTTACGATTGGCCGAGAGAAGCCTTGATAGCGAGGATATCAGCTTCAGAAAGTTCAGTGAAATCGATAATCTTATCAATAGGTTCATTCTTCAACAACATTTTCTTTGCAATTTCGCGAGCTTTTTGATTGGCACCTTTTTCAAGACCCTGTGCGAGACCCTGTGCGAGCCCCTGTTCGAGACCTTGTTCGAGACCTTGCTGCAAGCCGCTATCAATAGCCGCTTTATGGATTGCGTATTCGTCCCACTTGGCTTTCTGAGCTTCGTCAATCATCTTCTGTTCCTCTTTCGATAATTTAGCCAATTTCGCTGTTGAAAACAAGAGCTCGAACACCGTGTTTGCATACTGCTTGGGCATCTGCGTCATGTTTTTCATGTTTTTGAGAGCGTAAAGCGCCTTGTCGAGCGTCGTTTCGAGCTCGTCCAGCGGCTTATTGAACTTCGGAAGTTCCACAAACGCAAAATTGAGCGTATCACTGATGCAAGACCCGTTGATTTCGCGAAGTTTTGCCCGACGGATGTAGCGGTCATCGGCAAACACATTAAATTCCATGATCACAACTGTAACAACAGGATTCAATTCGTAATTGTACTTTTTGCCGCGTTGTCCCTGAGCAATGATCGTCTGCGAAGCGTAATAAATCGAACGATTGACAATGTTTTTCTGAAAAAGAATCTGCACTTCAATGATGAACCTCCGCTGAGCAGAATCAATGCAGTGCAAGTCGAAGATGGAAGTCCGATTCTCGTTCGAACCATCGCTGTATTCCTTGTTACGAGACTGCACATCGACAATCGGTGACGCTATTTCTCCTTCAAGTACGGCATTCAAAAGCGCAATCAAACATACTTTGTTCTGCGTGTCGGGATTGAAAGCTTTCTTGAACGTTCTGTCAAGAAGTAGATCTGCGAAAACGCCTGCCCCTTTGTATTCTTCGAAAGTCTTTGCCTCGCCAATCATTTCACCATGGCTATTTTTCGTTTCGGCCACAATATTATTTTCCATATTTTTCCGGTGTTAAAACACCCGATAATGTCGGGTTCATAGACAGAAAACGGCTCCCCGTCCTTTATATTAACACGCTTTTTTGAGCGATTTGGTCCAATATTTTTTCAATAAGAATGAAATTTTACAATTGACTATACTATATGCAAAATATCCGGCATGAAAGCCGGACAATTTTTCTATTGACTATTGACCAATAGCTAAAAACCATTCTTTAAGTACAAATTAAATTCATTTAAACAAAAACTTAATAGACAAAAACTATAAATGGCAATATAATAAGAAAATTTCCAAATCAGCAAGCGACTTCTAAACCCAAAGCAAAGCGCACCAAAGGCGTATTACGACATTCCCGCTCCCCAAAAATTTCTACATTTGGCGCATGCCGTTCTACTCCGACGAAATCATCCAAGAACTCAAGAACCAAGCGGATATCGCGTTGGTCATCCAGCAGTTCTTGCCGCTCAAAAAAAGCGGGAACAATCGATACGTCGGTGTATGCCCTTTCCACGATGACCACTCGCCTTCCATGACGGTGAATTCCACGCTGGGCATTTACAAGTGCTTCGCGTGCGGTGCCGGTGGCGATGTTTTCAAGTTCATCCAGAATCATGAAAAATTGGACTTCAAGGGCGCCGTAGAATGGGTCGCCAACTTTGTAGGTTTTGCGCTCCCGAACATCGGCAACAATGTCAATACCGAAGTTCTTGAAGAACGCACGATGGTCCGCAAGCTGAACGAGCTTGCCTGCGCCTGGTTCGAAGAGCAACTCACGTTAAGCCCCAAGGCTTTGGAGTATTTGAACAAGCGACGCGTCTCACCCGAAACGCGCAAACAGTTCCACATCGGTTATGCACCGACGGGGCGCGAAGGTTTTATCGGCTACGCCGCACGCAACGGTTTTTCGCCTCGCGACTGCGTCAAGGCTGGGCTTGCTGTTGAAAAAGAAAATGGCGGTATCGCAGACAAGTTCCGCGATCGCTTGATGATAGCCATCCAGAATCTCTCGGGAGTCGTTGTCGCCTTTGGCGGTCGAGACTTGAGCGACCCTGCATCGCACAACGGAATAAAGCTTGCCAAGTACATGAACAGCCCGGAAACGGCGCTTTACAGCAAGCGCGATATTCTCTTCGGGCTGAACCACAGCCGAAACGCAATCATGAAGGAGAATGCGGTCATTATCGTCGAAGGATATTTTGACCTCATCAGCCTTTACCAAAGCGGTGTGCAGAACGTCGTGGCCGCATCGGGTACGGCGCTGACCGAGAATCACGCCAGCATCCTCGCGCGCTATGCAAAGACCGCGTACCTTGTATTTGACGGAGATGCTGCCGGGCAAAACGCCACGCGCCGCAGTCTCGAAATTGTGCTCCCCAAGGGCCTTTCGCCAAAAGTTTTTGCGCTTTCGCGACCGGACGGCACCAAGATCGACCCGGACAACTTTGTGAACGAACAAGGCCCGGACGCTTTCAGAAGAGCGCTCCGCACCGCCGAAGACTGGCTCAGCTATCTCGGACGAACAATGCCGAACAACAGTCCCGAAGACCGAGCCGCATTCATCACGCAAGCAAAGACGCTCATCAAGAGCATCGAGAATCCGGAACTACGCAATCAGTATTTGAAGCTCGTTTCCGAGCGTTACAGCACCACGCGTTCGCTCGCAGGCATCAAAGTCGCACACCCGAAACGCGAAAAAGCGCCGGCAACAGCCGAACAGCCCGCAGCACCGCAAGTGAGCGTTCCTTGGGAACTTTTATCGCCGATTGAAGTGCGCTTTGCAAATTTGCTTTATCGCAACCCCACGCTTCTCGACCGCGCCGCAGAATATTTCGACATGGACTTTGCCGCCAGCGGAATCCAAATTTTTGATTCTCCGCTCATCGATGAATTTATCCAATCCATTCTCGCGCAGTACGCCGAAACGGGCGCATTCTCGCCGAGAACCTTGTACGAATCGCTTTCGCCGCAGTTGCAGCTTTTCTTGGAACAGCTCCCCGACGAAACATGGAAAACGCCGAACGAGATTCTGGAATTTTACGACACGCTTGCCGTGCTCACACTCAATCTGTGCGACCGCTACAAAAAGCTCATTCCACTCGACTCCGAAGCGGGCATGCGTCTCCGTATGCAATTGAACAAATTCACGCAGGGCATTCAAACGATTTCCAAGAAGCGCAAGATTTCGGCCATTACGCCGGATGTTTTTGCCGAGCAGATAATCCAAAGCAAAGCTCCGCTCATTGATCTTTATACATCAATTAACGATTTGTCGTCGGGCGCCGCGCAGTTTAACGAAGCGCAGTTTAATACCGCGCCAACATTCGCACAATCCGCTGCGCAACCAAGTTCACCGCAGTACGCAGCACCCGGCGCACAATTTAATGATGCGCCCACCGTGCAGCCCGCACAGTTCACAGCCCAACCCGCGCAATACTCGCAACCCGAAATGCCCCCAGAGATGGAAGCCCCGCCTCCATTCGATGGCGACGAGCAATTCGCATCGAGCGAACCTCCCGAAGATGTACCATACGACCCGAACGAAGACGAGCCCTACGTTCCGGACGATGATTTCGGGGCTATGGACGATTTCGGCTAGGCCCACAAGATTTTAAAATTAAAGAGGAAATATGTTATCCATCAAGAACCTTAAAGCAAGTATCGAAGACGGCACCCAAATCCTGAAAGGAATCAATCTCGAGGTCAAGCCGGGAGAAGTCCACGCCATCATGGGCCCGAACGGTTCCGGCAAAAGCACGCTCTCCAAAGTGATTGCTGGTCACCCCGCTTACCATGTCGATGGTGGCTCCGTAGAACTCGACGGCAAGAACTTGCTCGAGATGGAAATCAACGAACGTGCTAATTCCGGTCTCTTTATCAGCACGCAGTACCCGACCGAAATTCCAGGCGTGAACAACGTGGAATTCTTGAAGATGGCCCTCAACAGCAAGCGTGCCTACCTCGGCCAGCCCGAAATGAGCGACGAAGACTTCAAGAAACTCTGCGAAGAAAAGATGAACTTGCTCGAAATGGACGAACGCTATCGTGAACGCGGCGTAAACGACGGCATGAGCGGTGGCGAAAAGAAGCGTAACGAAATCCTCCAGATGGCGATTCTCGATCCGAAGGTGAGCTTCCTCGACGAAACGGACTCCGGTCTCGACATTGACGCCCTCCGCATCGTGGCAAACGGCATCAATCACATTATGAGCCCCGAAAAGGCAGTGATTCTCGTGACGCATTACCAGCGCTTGCTGGACTACATCAAGCCCACTTACGTTCACGTGCTCCGTCACGGCAAAATCATCTTGAGCGGTGGCCCGGAACTCGCCCTCAAGCTCGAAGATCAAGGCTACGACTGGATCGAAGAAGCCAAGTAACTGCGAGGACGCATAATGAACGCTGAATTTATACATAACTTGCCCACCGCGGAACAGGCGATAGCACGCCTCCGCGAACTCGGCATGCCCCGTCGCAATAACGAGCTTTGGTCGTTCTTCCCGGTCGCCAAGATCCCGACTCCGGAATTCATGGGCACGGATTTTGCGGCAACCTCGGTCGAAAACGCATTTCCCACGGAATCTCCCGCAGCAGCCCCGGCAGCCATCAAAGAGACCGACTTTGCCGCACTCCTCCCGATTGCAAATCAAGCCCGCCCCATGATTCGCGAAATCGTGCCCGGTGCAGCCGAAATGGCGATGCTCAAGTGCAACAACGACTTCGGTCACACAGTTCTTGACATCGGCAAAGGCGCCAAGGTGAGCCTCGAAATTCTCGACAACAAGGTCACCCACGACATCGCTGCCGAGCGTTTCGACATCAACGTTGGCGAAGATGCAGACGTCGAAATTTTCTTTGCAAATCCGGCTTGCGATTTACCGCTCCGCTTTAGGCATTTCAACATCAACCAAGCCGCAGGCGCCAACATCCGTTTTTCCAGCATCTGCAAGGATACTGCGATTGGCCGCGTCAGCGTCGAATGTCACCTCAAAGGCGAAGGCGCCAACTTTGATTACCGCAGCCTCCACGTTCTCGATGGCGAAGCCTCGCAGCACAGCCGTCTCACGATTTACCACGAAGCCCCGCGTACCACAAGCACACAGCTCGCCCGCAACTTGCTTTCTGGTTCTGCACGTGTGAGCTACGACGGAAGCGTTATCGTCGGTTACGACTGCACCGGCGTCAACTCAAGCCAGCTCGTAAATACGATTCTCCTGAGCGAAGATGCTAGCGTCTCCGTGAAGCCCGTCCTCAAGATTTACCATGATGACGTGGAATGTACGCACGGCAACACTGTCGGTGAACTCGATGCGGAACAGATGTTCTACCTCGTGAGCCGCGGCATCCCGAAAAAGGCCGCCCAAGAAATGCTTATGCGCTCGTTCGCACAAGAAACATTCCTGCCGCTCCCGGACAGCCCCGCGAAAAAGCGACTGATGAGTTCGCTCTAAGAACGCTATTCAAGATATCACTGGATGGGGGCAAGCCCCAACCTCTTCGGCTCGGTCATATCCATACGAGTATGGCTGCGACTCTCGCCTTTTGAGGTTGTCTTCGCGCAACTCGGGATGACGAGTGTAAATCGCTCGAAATGACAGTAAAATCACTCAAAAAAGGCGACTTCGGTCGCCTTTTTTGTATAGACATTTTCGCACAAAGAAGTATAAAATCTTATGACAAAATTATTACGTACGAATAAAAATAATGTATATTTACGCACAACTTTAAAACAGGAGCCCTTATGCGTTCTAATAAAATAGGTATAGTTCTTACCATTTTTTTAAGCTTTACCCTTACTTCTTGTTGGCTTACCCAAGGCCTTTCTAATTCTAACAAATGCAATTTTACAGAATCAGACAACGAATGGGTTTATCACACGTCTAGTAATTACGACGACGGATCCTACGAAGCCGATGTCAAAGTCACGGTAACGGATACCGGAGCCGTAGAACATTACAATTCGATTAAACGCGGCATGTCAGCCTATACAGGGTGCGATGATCTCACGCTAGTTGTAATGGGTACTGAAGAAAATCCTAGAACTACAACTAACGATAAATTCACAAGTACATCTTACTGCAAAAATAGAGAATTATATGCAGTATCCGATTATTACTACAATTTCAATGCCGAAGACAGCAAATACAAGTCCCGCAAGCAATTGTTCGACAGTCACATGGAATCTTGCAAGAATGCCGGAAAACATTATGGTCCTTTTTAGTAGCGTTCGCAAGCAAAGTTCGTTATAACAAAAAATCCGTCGGCAAACCGGCGGAATTTTTCATACTCTTAAAATCTTAAAAATTAGAATAGACCACAAAGAATTAGCAGTGTTGAACCGCTAAACGCAACGATGAACTTCACCACGAAATCATCGAAAGCAGTACGTTCCGCTTTTTCTTCCGGAACAAAGTATTCCTTCACCATTCCCATTCTCGTCTCGTAACACTTGTAGATTAGCTCTACATTGTAAATATTAATATAATTCAGCAACCATTCAAAGGTTTTTTAAAATTTTATTTACATTACATTCTTTAACTGTAATAACCCTCACATTACAGTTAAAGATCACACGGGATCAAAAGGGGCGAGAGAATTTGTCCCACTTTTTTTGTGGGACAAATCGTTAATTACTTTTGGTTTTCTTCAATCTTCTTGATGGGTTCATCCATCATGCGTTCTGCGATAACTTCCGGCGTTTCTTCAGCAATTGCAGCATTCGATTCTTCCGGCATCCAAGGCTTGTCGAGGTTCTTTTCCCAAGACACCGTCGGAGCTTGCACATCTTCGTGCGATGTATCCACAATCGGGAGGCCCAAAAGCTCACGGGCGCGGTTCAACGCGGCATCGATGTTACCGAGAGCATTTTCTTCACCAAGCTGCTTGAGCACACCGGCACGAGTCAAAGCCACCACCGGCTGGGCATGCACACCGCTCAACAAAAGCTGAGTACCTTCGCGGTTGCAACGGTTGAGCAAGTCTTCAATCATCTGAATACCGGCAGCATCAATGCTCGAAACACTACGCATGCGCAAAATCAAAATCTTCGGCTTTTCCGAGATGCGGTTCATCGTTTCCTTGAACTTGTCCACAGCACCAAAGAAGAGCGAACCAGCAAGTTCGTAAACAACAACACCCTTCGGCACCTGGCGAGAAAGTTCGTTGTGAGCCGCTTCTTCGTCGTCTTCCTTCAAAGCAGAGGTTACCGATTCCACTTCGGCCACATCAGACATACGCTTGATGAAGAGAACTGCAGCAAGGAGCACGCCCACTTCGATAGCGACCGTAAGGTCAATAATCACCGTGAGGAAGAATGCCACGAGCATCACAGTCACATCGCTCTTCGGAGCCTTGAACATCTTGATGACGCTACGGTAACCACACATGTTAAAAGCGACCTGGAAAAGCACCGCAGCAAGGGCGGCCATCGGAATCATTTCGGCATACTTGCCAAGCACGAGCATAATGAGCAAAAGAACAACTGCGTGAACAAGGCCAGAAATCGGGCTCACGGCACCGTTACGGATGTTCGTTGCGGTACGGGCAATAGCACCCGTTGCCGGGATACCGCCAAAAATCGGGCTCAAGATGTTAGCGACACCCTGACCGAAAAGTTCCGTGTTGGAGCGGTGCTTGGTACTCGTCATACCGTCAGCCACCACTGCAGAAAGGAGCGATTCGATAGCGCCGAGCATAGCAATCGTAAGTGCCGGCTGGAACACCTTTTGCATCATTTCGAGGCTGATATTCGGGAGGTGCGGCACCGGGAATCCGCTCGGAATGTGGTTCTTCATGCCAATCGTCACCACGCCGTGACCGTTCACCGGATCGTCCCAGCCAAGGACCTTCACCATCACCGTCGCAACGATAATCGCAATGAGGGAACCCGGAACCTTAGTAGTAATCTTCGGCCACAAAATGCAGACCGCGAGAGCGACAACGCCCACAATCACGGAATAGACGTTCATGGAACCGAAAGAAGAAACGTAAAGCTTGATTTTGCCCACGGCGTCAGCCGGGTCAGCGCCAGCAAACGTAAGACCGAAGAAGTTCGGCACCTGGCCAAGCGCAATAATAATAGCGATACCCGCCGTAAATCCGACCGTCACCGGATACGGGATGAACTTGATAATCGCGCCGAACTTAGCAAGACCGAAAATGACGAGGAAGATACCGGCCAAGAGCGTTGCCGAAGCAAGGCCATCATAACCGTACTGGCTCACGATGCCGTAAACGATCACGATGAATGCGCCCGTCGGGCCGCCAATCTGGAAGCGGGAACCGCCCAACAGCGAGATGATGAAGCCCGCGATAATGGCGGTGTAAAGGCCCTGTTCCGGACCCACTCCAGACGCTATAGCGAACGCAATCGCCAAGGGGAGAGCCAAAATGCCGACAATCAAGCCCGACATCAAGTCGCTAGTGAAATCCTTGCGAGTGTAGCCGCGCTTAAAGCTACGAACGATTTCCGGGGTGATTGTCGAAACGACGCCTGTCAAATACTGCTTGACGGATTCCTTGGCGTGAATATCAGACATTGAAGGTCTCCATATTAAATTCGAGACCCAAATTTAGGAATTTACCCCAATTTCGTTAAGGGGGATAAGTTTTTTTTATAAAATATATTTTACAGCAGACCCTTCTTGGCGGAACGCATCAAGTTCTTGACTTGCTTCTTGTCCATTGCCGGAACGTTCGTATCTTCAAAACGCTTGGACTTGGGCGCACAATCTTCGCAGAGGTGCTTGACCACGGTCCCAAAACTTGCGGCTCCATCGGACATGGACATTTCACGGGAGCGGTAAGAGCGCAGCAAGGCTTCCTTGTGGCACTTGTCGCAAATTCCCATCTTGGGGGCGGCAGGTTCGCGGGGAGAATTGCGCTTCTGCTTGTCCTTTTCGGAATCAATGGAGAAAGCACGGCTCATAGCCGCATTTTTACTAGCAAAACGATTGTCAAAAAGACCCATAATTACATCTCCTTTAAATCTTCTACAAGTCTATCCTGCAAATACAGGGCTAAAAGCATGCAACAAAGCGACGTCGGTTCGCCATTTTCCATAAAGAGGGAGCGTCCGAACTTGCCACGAGCCATCTGTTTTTCCTTGAATTCCTCGGCATATTTTGCAAAATCGAGCAAAGCTATGCGATTTTCGTTCATTTTTATAATTTCGCGGATAGACGTATTTAAAAATTCAACCTCATTTATGGCAATCGGGAACATTTCGCTTGGAATCGTGAGCAAAAACAGGCGCGATTGCGTCTTATTTACGAGTTCATTCACCAAAAGCAACAAAAGATTGGCGACAGAAGCCCCGTCGGCACCGCCTTGATTCAATTCGCGAAGTCCAAGCCCTACAATAATACGGCCTGCATTTTTCCCGATAACATCCGAAGAAAGGCGCGCCTTGATTTGCGATAACGAGACCGCTACGGGCACATTCAAGGAAAACTGTATAGGGCGACTGGGTTCCCGGCAAAGCACAGCTTCTACAAAACGGTTCGCCGCTTCGCCCTTGGGCCCAAATAATTCATCGCCTATAACTAATACTCTGTTTTCCACATAAACAATCTATACTTTAGAATCCGATTTGACCACCGCGATTTCCCAAAAATCGCCTTTTTTTTCACGAGAAAGCACTTTATGGCCATCAGCAATGAGCGATCCGGGCACATTTTCGATAGGAGAGCCTTCATCGAGCAGGATTTTCAGCGTTCGGCCGGTCGGATAACCCGACATGACGATTCTCGAGCGGGCGGCATTGAGGGGGCATTTTACCCCTCGAAGGTCCAAAACAGACGGAATTTCGCCCTGGAGAGCCTGCGGCAAAGGCAAAATTTTCACCTTTTCACAGAAATCGGCGATTTCATCCATGTAATTTTCGGGATTTTCGGACCATTCCCCCACCGGAAACTCGGGGAGCGCACAGCAAACAATCTTCGAAATAGCCTCTTCGGGGGTCAAAAGCGCCGAAGTTCCGCGGCGGATCCATTCCACGCACGCATACATTAACAATTTACGTAAAGATTCTGTAAAACCTGCGGTTTCGCGGTTCGCTTCGATCCAGCGAGCGATTGGAGATGTTAAATTTTTCTTGCGTTCATCTGCCATTTTTTGCATATTTCGCCATTGTAAAAAAGTCTAATCAAACCTATGTAAAAATACACTTTCCAAAGCAAAAAATGGGCTAAATTTCCTTAAAAATGTAGCAAAGGTCACATAGCGTTTCTATATTTGGCCCCAAGCATTCAATAAATGCAAAGGTTACAGTAGAATGAGTACTATACTACTATACGCAATGTTCGTCGTCTACGTTATCGCAGGCGTGGGATTGGTGATTTACGGGTTCAGTTGCTACTACAGCATCTACCTGTTCCTCAAGAACAGCCGCAAGACGCGACTCTCAGACCGCAAAGCGATCTTGAAGTACTACCGCGAACATTCCATGGCAGACCTCCCGCAGGTCACGACCCAGCTCCCGGTTTTTAACGAAGCCAACTGCGTAGAACGACTCCTCGAAGCGGTCTGCGCCATCGACTACCCCAAAGACAAGCACGAAATCCAGGTCTTGGACGACTCTACGGACGAATGTTACGAAGTCACCAAGAAGAAAGTTGCTGAACTTGCCGCACGTGGTTACGACATCAAGCTCATCCACCGCACGAACCGCAAGGACTTCAAGGCTGGCGCCCTCAAGGAAGGCATGGCCGTTGCAAAGGGTGAATTCCTCGCCATCTTCGACGCCGACTTCGTTCCTGAAAAAGACTTCCTCTTGAAGACCGTCCCATACTTGGTCATGGATCCGCAGGTAGGCCTTGTCCAGGGCCGCTGGGGTCACTTGAACCGCACCGAATCCGGTTTGACGCTCGCTCAGTCTATTGGCATTGACGGTCACTTTGTGATTGAACAGTCCGCACGTAGCTGGGGCAAGCTCTTTATGAACTTCAACGGTACCGCCGGTGTCTGGCGCAAGGACGCTATTTACGGTGGTGGCGGCTGGGAAGGCGATACGCTCACCGAAGACATGGACCTTTCTTACCGTTCCCAGCTTGCTGGTTGGAAGATGAAGTTTGTGTTCGACGTGATTGTTCCGGCTGAACTCCCGAACGACATCAACGCTTTCAAGGCTCAGCAGTTCCGTTGGGCAAAGGGTTCCATCCAGACCGCTATCAAGATTTTGCCGAAGGTTTTGCGCTCCAAGGTTCCGTTCCGCGTGAAGATTGGCGCCATCCTCCACACGACGCACTACTCGATCCACCCCTGCATGTTGTTCACCGCACTCTGCGCTTGGCCGTTGCTCGCCTTCTTTGAACCGGTCGGACACCTCCCCACTTGGGCATACACGGTTGGTTTCGCATTCATCTTCCTCGCTGCAATCGCTCCTTCTGTTCTTTACTTTGTCGCCCAGCGTTGCTCCGGCTACACCGGTTGGAAGATCCGCTTGCTCTCGCTCCCCATCTTGATGGCCCTCGGCGTTGGCATCGCAGTCAGCAACTCCCGCGCAGTGTTCGCCGCAGTTCTCGGTACAAAGGGCAGCTTCGTCCGTACCCCGAAGAGCGGTGGTGCAAAGAAGAAGGCCAAGAGCCATTACGCACAGAAGTTCCCGTGGATGGCCCTCCTCGAACTTATCGTTGGCGTCTACTGCATCTTCGGTTTGCTCGAATACATCAACGCCAGCAAGTACATCATCGGACCGTTCCTTGCCCTTTATGCAATCGGATTTCTCTCGGTGAGCGTGCTTAGCTTTATGCATTACATCAGCAACATTTTCGAAGTTCGCAGAGCCATCAAACGCTCTGAATGCGTCGAAGAACAGGCAACGAACTAAGAGTTTATTGCAAGATGCAGCGAGAATCCGCAAACGCTATTCAAGAGGCCCCGCAAAAGCGGGGCTTTTTTGTTGTCCGAGAAAGCCGCGGACGCAAGGCTAGATGTCGCGCCACTCGCCGTCATGCCTAGCACGCAAAACAAGAAGCCGTGCCGTCCATCGTCATGTCGAGTTCGTAGAACGATACATCCAGTTATTTCTAGAAACGCGAGCGGATCTCATCGCGAAATTCGCGAATCGTTTGACAGTCGCGGGATGCACTAGATGTTCGAAATTCGCGGGAATCGCGGACAGTTTGAACGCCGCGAGATTCTTGATATGTACGAGATTTGCGCGAGGCAGTATCGCATGGCGGGAGACCACGGACAAAACGGGAGCGGCAGCGCAAGTCCTCGGCGCGCTCTGTCGCAAAACGAACGTAGTTGTCCGAAGCAGCAGTTGTTCCGTGGAGAAACATCGCGTAAACGTTAAGAGAAACGGCTCCAAGAATCGACGCTATGGCAAGCGCAACGAGCATTTCCAAAAGCGTAAAACCGCGAAATTGCCGTGAATTCATACGCACCTCACCTACACCGCACCAAGCGCTTGAGCGAACATCCACCATGCTCTACGACAGCCCACGCTAAATGCGAATTGCCCGGAACACGGGTGAAGCGAACCGAAATCGCCGACGATCCAAGGGAACTCGAGACATTTTGCGAGAGTGCACCAGTCAAAGAATCCGCACAATTCGAATTATTCGCTATCAAAGATTCCATTGTCGAAAGGACGTTTTCGAACCGTTCTATGCGGTAACGTTCATCCGCAATTTCGCGATTGAAAAAGTTCCATGCGCCAAGCATCGCGGTCGTTCCGATAAGCAAAACCGCCAATGCCACACAAACTTCAGGCAAAGTAAAGCCAAGTCTAGAGTTTATAGCATGGGCAATACAAGATGCCCTGGATACTTCACTTCGTTCAGTATGACGAAAGCACGTCATAAACGCCTCCGAGCAAACACTACAGGCCGAGAATCCATACAAAACGGCAAAAGCGCTCTTGATGAATCGAGCAACACTGCAGAAGAATCGCGGTCCAGAACGCCCGAAGGAGCAAGCGCAACGCCTTCAAAAACAGCCTTTTCAAGAAGCGCCAAACGATTCCCGCGATACCCCACTGCAACAGCAATACTCGGGAAGCCCATTTTAGCATGCCCTGAGATTTCCACATTCCGCTTTGAAAGTAGAATTCCTCCAAGCGAAACATTTCCCGAAACAGTCACGCCTGCAAGCCCGAATATTTCTACAAAGTCCGCACTCACCGCACCTTGCAGAGCCACATTTCCAGCGGCATAAATTCTAAGCGTATCAAAATGAACGTTTCCACGAATCTTGACATCGCCCTCGACTTTCGCCATAAACGAACGTACCGAAACACGCCCGCAGTTTTCGCCAAAGGCCCCCGAACTGCCAAGATCTAACGTCAAATCACCATCGCTCACATTCAACGCCACCGAAGAAGCACGCCCCATAAAAGTTGAATCTAGATTGAAAAAACGACGATTCCCCGAAAGTGACCTGAGACCATCCGACTGCAAAATGCGCTCCCGCAAATTTTGCTCCAAAGAGACGGCACAATGAGCCCATTCCGACGCGGAATAGCGCCCATAAGCATGGCCTAAAAGGAATTGGAACTTTCCAGCCTGCCATAAAGTCCATGGTCCAAGCACGCGAGATTCAACCACCGGAAGTTCCGCAAAATAGCCATCCGAGAAACCTTCAATCTTCGCTATCACAGCCGATTCCGCCAAATACATCTCTTGCGTTTCGTAAGCAACATGCGCTACCGATCGGCGAAGCGGTCCTGGCAAACGAAGCAGCGCAGTCATCAAAATCGAAAGAACAAGCAACACGCCTAGCACTAGCGGCAAAACACTACCGCGCCCCCACCGTGACAATCGATGAGACCTTTGGCGACTCGATCTCATAACGCACCTCCTTACGGCCACAACGCAATACAACTTCATTCCCGCCTATTTCTTTTACGCGATAACTAAAAAGCGAATCTCCGACCGAAAGTGTTTTCGTTTCACCCATCGCCGTTTTCATAAGCGCAACACGTCCACCTACAATTCCAAGCAACTTGCATTCCAACGAATCGCAAGCACTCCGCGATGTTCGCCGACTTCCAGACATTTCATCATACGCGATGCTCGCGCGTCCAAGGTTCCATTTTGCAGGGAGCAAATCGCGATGACCTTCAGCCCACGCCAACAATTCCAAATCACGCGCCGCAGGCGACGACAATTCAACAGCAGGAATATCCTTGTTGGGATGCGCAACTACCGAATGACCAAAAAACATCGTAAGTAACAATCCCAAAGACAATAGCATCAATGCACACATCGACCACCTCCGTTTCTCACAAGGTTTCATCGACTGACATTCATCTAAATCTAGGCCATTCCAAAAAGGATCTTTTGCACCTATTTGGAATAAAGTTTTCATATTCCAAGTTTCATCGCAGCAGATACAAATTTCGCCAAATATGCCTGAACTAGCAAATAATTCATCCGTTTTCAAGAACGATTTAAAGCGTTCCACTCGATTACGGCAACGTTCATCAATGCAATCGCCATATTCAGATTCTTCGGACCAATGGCATAACCGACCTTGCGCAAAAACGAGAATATACAAGACATTTTTCCAAAGCGCAACCAACATCAAATTTCCATTTTCCGCGCAGTCTTCAGCATGCCCCGCGCACATATCATCAAACTTCGAGCACTCCACACCATTCCATCCACCTCGCAATATTTTATCCGCAATAGCATAAAGCGCAATTTGTCGCGGCAGGCAGCAATCAATCTTTTTTCGGTAACATTCAAGCGGTTCATTTGCAATCGACACAAGGTAACGATGTTTACGGCCATCTGATGCGTTGAAAGACACAAGCGGCCAAAAGAACACACAATTTTTTTCGCATTTCCCATCGACAAGATTCGCACCAAACGCATTTCTACAATCCTCATCGAATCGTTTTTGCAATTCCGTTTCCGTGAGAGTTCCATCAAATGCGGTAGTCACCTCCCACGTCATCATCCGCGCTGCAACAGGCGCGATTCGCCTCGTCCACCCCATCATTTCGTTTTCTCCACACTTGGCGTGATAAAAATTGCAAGTTCACTTTCATCCTCTTCTTCGGATGTATAGCTGAACAACCGCCCCAGCAAAGGAATACTCCCCAAGAACGGTACCGCCGAGCGCACTTCCGTTTTGTTCTTGCGAATTAAACCACCCAAACAAAGTGTTTCACCATCGCGCAACACGACCGTCGTCTTCATGTTGCGCGAACTGATATCACGCGGGCCATCGCCGCTGCTCCTGCCCGCCGTCTTAATCTCCGGAGAAACCGAAAGCGTTATCAATCCATCCTGCGTCATCGTCGGCGTAAGCTCCAGCGAAATGCCATCGTTAAACGAGCGGTAATCTGTAATCGGATACCCATCCGCAGAAACTTGACTGACAAGGTAATAGACCGTATTCGTTACATTCAGTTCCGCTTTATTGCCGTTGAGCGTTGTTATGCGCGGGCGCGCAAGAACTTTCGCCTCGTTATTTTCTTCCATCGACGAAAGTTCTAGTTCGAACCGATCCGGCAAAATTCCAATTTTGCCGAACGCACCCGACTTCGAAATATCCTTTCCCAAGAAATCAAAGAATCCACGAGCTTGGATATCGCGCTCCCCTACATTCCGCGTAGCCCCGCTCCGCACGCCAATTGCAAAACCCCGCCCTTTGCGAAATTCGACAATCACACAAGCTAGCGTCACCTGCATTTGCGGCACATCAATCATTTCTAGAAACTCTGCAGCACGTTCCATTGCCCGCGGCGAACCTCCAAGTACAAGCGCATTCTGTTCCCGGTACTCCGAAACACTGATTTCCATACCTTTCATAAATTTTGAAAGCTGCGCCATAGCTTTTTCTGGCGCAACATGCTTTAACGAGTAAACTCGCATATCGGCAAGCGCCTTAGAAGCCCCTTCTTCCGAGACCCAAAGCGACGACGAATCTAGCCGAAACGTGAACGCACTTCCGCGAAAAAGTGATGCTAAAAGTTCCGGCAAAGGAACATTCTTAAAGGACATTTGTACCGTTTCATTCAAGTTTCCATAAATTGCCAAATTAAGTTCAGCCTCATCGGCAATCGCCTTGAGCGCAGACTTTAACGGAACCGACTGCAAATTCACCGAATACAAATCACCCACACGTTCTACTGAAATTTCCGCGCCATCCGGTGAGCTATTCAAAACGTTCCCGTCATTCCCTGTTCTCGCCCGAGAAACACGCAAGCAACCACGCTCCCCGCGCACTTTGAACCCGTTCGATTTCATCAACACTCGAATCGCCTTTTCCGGAACCATTCCCCTCAAGTTTCCAGTCACCACACCATCTACATCGTAATCCGCAAGTACATTCACACCCATATTCAAGCTGAATTCACGAATAAACTCACGAACATTCATGTTCTTGACATCAATCACCGCCCCGGAATCCGTAAGAGCAATTCGGCCGTCCAAAGTTCGCGCTCGGCGAATATGATAAACACTCCCCTCCTGCACCAACTCTAGGCCATTTGCTGCACACAACGCCGTAAGCCCTTCAAAAAGGCTCAGCCCTTCTAGATGAAACGTCACGCGCACATCGTCCGCATCATCCGTCAAAATCGATGTTCCATAAGCTCGCGAAAGAGTCCGCGCCACCTCTGCCATAGGGACTCCGGCAAAATCAAGCATCACCGAACTCGGCGGAGACTTTTCCGAAAAGCGACTCGGCGCAGCACCGACACACAAAAACAATGTCAAGAGGGATATTCCCAAGATCCTCAGAAGCATACGCTTCTCCTAAATGCGCATGCCCGCGTTTCACCAACAAGTGAATAATTGCGGCCCCTGCCCGGGATAAAATTAAAGGATCAAAGGAACGATATAATAAGCGGTTTTCAAAATAGAAAAACTTTTCAAGAAAAGTATGCGACAAATCAAAAAAAGTGCTTTTATAAAGCAAAATAAAATACATGCGGGCGGGGCCCAAGCGCCAACGCTTCTTACTTTATAGACTATTGCAAGATGATTTGAAATTTTCGGAACTTTAGTCCCCAGTGAGGCGAATCACCTCGTTTTTTCGCGAAATTTCAAAGCCTCATTTCAGAATTTTAGAACAAAACATGCGATTTTTAAGCAAAAATGGCACTTTCCTAAAAACTGGCACGATTATTGCTTTATTTAGGGCAAAGGAGTAAAAAACACCCTTAATCAAGGAAGGATTAATTATGAAATCAAAATTCATCGCAGTTCTCACACTTTCGACACTCGCTTTTTTTGCAACAGCATCTGCAAAGAGCAACTTCTCGGATATAAGAAGAGTCAGCAAGGCCGACATTTCCTCCGAAATTTCGACAGAAGTCAAAACCGAAATCACTGACAAGAGCGATTTCGAAAAATTACGTGACGAAAGTAAGGAAGCACGCAAGGAACTCTTGGACAAAATCAAGCTCGACAAGGATGAACTTGCAGTAGTCCCGCCGACACCGCCGAAGGCTGATATCGTTCCGCCGACCCCGAAGACGGAAGAAGAACTCCAGGCCGAACGCGAAGCCCACGAAGCAGAAATGGCAGCCAAGAAGGCCGAACATGAAGCTAAGAAGGCTGAAGAAGAAGCAAAGCGTGCAGAACGTGAAAAAGCAATGAAGGCTGAACACGAAGCTCGCAAGGCTGAAATGGAAGCAAAGCGTGCCGAAGAAGAAGCTAAGCGCGCAGAACGTGAAGAAGCTTTGAAGGCTGAACGCGAAGCTCGCAAGGCTGAAATGGAAGCAAAGAAGGCTGAACTCGAGGCAAAGCGCGCAGAACGCGAAGAAGCTTTGAAGGCCGAACGCGAAGCTCGCAAGGCCGAAATGGAAGCCAAGAAGGCCGAACTTGATGCAAAGCGCGCAGAACGTGAAGAAGCTTTGAAGGCTGAACGCGAAGCTCGCAAGGCCGAAATGGAAGCCAAGAAGGCCGAACTTGATGCAAAGCGCGCAGAACACGAAGAAGCTTTGAAGGCCGAACGCGAAGCACGCAAGGCAGAGATGGAAGCCAAGAAGGCTGAACGTGAAGCCCAGAAAGCTGAAAAAGAATCTGCAAAAGAAGAAAAGACCGTTGCTACGATTGAATAAGGAATTTTAATTCCTTAGAATTGGGCGGCGGAGAAATACCGTCGCCCTCTTTTCGAGTCTTTTCAAGGTTAACGCTATGAAAAACACAAGTAAAATCATCGCACTTTTGACCGGATCGGCGCTCGTGTCGGTTCCGCTTGCACAGCCGGAATCCGATATTGCGACACCTATCGAAAAGACCGAAATTACACAAGGCGTACCCGACCTCGGGCAAAAGCAAAAAGAAGACTGGCAACGTTTACGCGAAGAACGCAAACTAGCTAGACAACAAATTTTATCGGACATCAAGGCAAACGCCAAAGATGAAGTCAAGGACGTTCAAGAAGAATTGCTCCAGCAAAAAGCAAAGAACAACATCGAGAACGAAAATCGAGAAAAAGTCAAAGAAAACGTTATCCGCAAAGGGCCGTTTGAGAATCAAGATAAAATCAAGCCGGGAACCCCTCCATTTGATGTTCCGCGTCCAGGCGAACACGGGCCATTATTCCCCAAAGGTCCAAAGATTTAGCTACTCCAACCCCAACACAAAGCGGTGTCCTAGGACACCGCTTTTTTTAGCTCGTTGCAGGATTCAATTCATCAGAAATCAATTACATCGGAGGCGGAGCGTAGAGATATGCCCCGTTGCTACAGTACAAAACGCAACCATCGATCCCTTTGGTCGTTCCATCACCATCGCAAGCCGTTCCGATATGCGGGCTGGACTGGCAACGGATAGAAGGGTTATCGCACTCTAATTCTTCGGCACATTCGTAAAACCTGTAGCGTTCCACCCACTTGCCATTGACGCAGATGTAGTTTTCGCTTCTATAGAGATCATCATTTGCGTAAATGCGGAGGTCGCGGCTAGATTCCGAACCATCGCAAGGTTCGCTCAGCCATTTGTCGTTGCAATATTCCTTAAGGCCGTACTTGCTGCAAAGTTCGTATTCGCTGTAGCCACATTCCGGAGACAAGGCGTCACATCTGGGAAGTACGGAAATTTCAGACCAGAATCCGTTATGGCATTGATACGGATATCCCGTCTCGCAGTCTTCGGCAATAGTGCCTTCATAAATAGGATCGCAGGAGCCACAGCCGACCATTCCCAGTTTGCATTTGAGCTTGCTGACATGTACGCAAATTTCATCACCCAAGCCGTACTCTTTCCATTTGCCATTTTCGCACTTGTAATGGCCTTCGAATTCACCTTCCCGGTAGCAGGCTTCGCAATATTCCAATTCACCGCGAGCACAGCGCTGATTGTTTTCCGTTTCCTTGACTTCCCACTTTTCACCGTCGCAATAGTAGATGGCTCCGCTTTCGCAATCGGCGATTTCCTTGATGCCATTCGGTTCGCAAAGGCGGTAACCGCATCCGCCCATTCCCGGCTTACATTCGTCCGGCTTGATGTTCAAGCAAGCAACTTTTTCCCAATTGTTGTTTCTGCATTGATAGTTGTCGCCGGTCACGCAGTCCACGGCAGAACTTCCGTTCTGGTTCACGCAATCGCCTTGAGCAGTCATACCATCGTAATCCGAGATATGCTTGCAAGTTCCACGCATTTCTTCAGTGCAACAAACCGGTTCATGGAACTCTTTGTCGCCACAGGATGTTGTCCAACGACCATTCGGGCAAATTTCTGTAGAAGTTTTCCATTCACCGTCTTTACAATAAAGTTCTTTACCCGTACTGCAATCACGGCTTTCAGATTCTAAACGTTCATTGCAAGGATGACAAATACACTTTTCTCCAGGAAGGCAAGCCTCACATTTTACGTCGCTCACATGCTGGCAAGTTTCAATGGGATCGTCTTCATCTTCGCAGCAAACAGGGACATAAAAATCTTTGCCGCGACAAGTTGAAGTCCTATGAGTACCAATCGGACAAGTTTCAACAGAGCTTGAGCTTGACGGATGCTGCACAGACGAGGAACTATTCGCGCAGTAGTAGGTTATGCCCATTTCGCAAAGTTGTTCAACAGTGTAACCGCACTCAGGGAGCAACGCAGCACACTGCGAGCTGAGCGGAATAACGGATGAAGACGAGCTATTTCCGCAGAAGCGGGTCTCGCCCATTCGGCAAAGTTCTTCAACTGTATAGCCGCACTCCGGGGACAACGCATCACACGTCGGGCGAGCAACAATCTCGGACGAAGAACTTTCAGCTAGCGAAGAATTTGTGCTGTTGAAGCTCGGGCCGGCTAGAGTTTCGTTATCGCAAGCAACTAGCGCAAGCGCCGCCAGCGATGCTACGGCTATGCCGCATGACCATCGAGATATTTTACGTTTCATGGTATTTCTCCTTTTTTATATAAACTTTCCCTAAGCCCCTTGCATCCGCAAGGAGTTATGCATTTGCTTTTCACATTTAATTTTTAGCGTTTAGTCTTTAACTTTAATTTTTCACCCACTCGTCTTTTTGACTCAATTCCGAGCAGGTTCCTTCAGACATATCACCGTTCACAGCAATTCTTTCGATTTCAGGACTTTTATCGATTTCGCCACAGAACTCGAAAAGGAAACGCACCATCTGCTGATTCTTCTTTTGGGCACAAGCATCAGCAGCGATATCCAGCACTGTAATCTTATGACTTGAAATCTGGGCAAGGATATGGCCCGCATATTCGCCACCATTAATATTCAGCATGTAAAGGCCACAGTTTTCATCAGCCTCGCCCTTTGCAATTGACGTAGCCAGTTCAGAATATTTCAAAGAAGCATTCGGGAACAAGCTAGGCAATGCGCCAACATTCTGTTTAACAAAGCGAATCACTTTTTCAAGAACATCGAATTCCGTAGCTTCCGCAGGTATCGGGTTTTGCGTATTAGGCGGTTGCGTGTCAGTATTGCCCTTGTTAGCATCTACAAACGTAGCCGCCAAAACATTGTTATCGAAGTTTTCTTTATCCAAATTAAACAAGTGCAAGTAATCGCCCAAGGAATTGCCGTCAGAATTCATAATTGGGGTCCGGCTTTCACCGTCTTGGCTTGCAGAACTTTCAGGCATCGGATCTACATCAAGCCTTTGCGAACTGCTTGACATTTTGCCTTCTTGACGGTCTCTAGAGCTAGAAGATTTTCTTGAATAAGTATTCTGTTCGCTAGAAGACGAAACTGAATTTTCAACATTTGAAGAACTAGAGATCTGCACAGAGTTTTGGTTCGAACTAGACGGTTCCGAACTCGAAAGACGTTCCGCAATGATTTCATTCGGTTCTTCGGAAGTGCCTGCTAAATTTCCATCGCCACACCCCACGCAGAACAAACTTGCACAAAGGAGAACAATGGCAAAAGAAACAAAACTCGACAACTTGATCGTGTAAACTTTAAACTTGTTCATTGCCATTCTCCTTAACATTCTTGGTCAACGGGAATAACTGCAAATTCAATCTATAAACTTGTTCAATATTCTTATCTTCAGCAGCAATGGAAATAATCTTATGGCGAAAATCATCGAGTTCTTTCACAATCTGTTCGTACGTTTGTCGTGAAATGCCCATTGTAACGCCACTAAAATTGCGTTCTTCTTTAGGGAGATCCAACGCCGGAGTCGCAAGCTTGGACATTTGGCGGTGCATACCGCGCAAGGCAAGGCGAGTCGCATCGGGCGTCCCTTTCACGGACACTTCGGACTGTACAAAATTTCCAGATTCCTTCTTTAAAAGCCCAGCCTTTCCCAAGAAGTCAAGCGACTCCTTCACTTCGAGCGCCGAAATCTCGGGATAGCACATCTTAGCCATTTCACCAGGAGTGGCGCCCGGCATAATCGGAGCAAGTTCCCTGAGCACAGGATTGCACCAGGAATCGTAATACTTGAACAAATCACCTTCGAGAACACGAACCTTGTGGACCTTCGCAATTGCAAGCATGCTCTCGTAAGCGGCTTTCTTTTTTTCTTCGGTTTCTGCCTGACCGAATTCGACCATCGCACGGAAATAATCCATTTCAAATCCGACAAGTCCCATTGCAAAGCCAGTGCGTTCAACACCTATACGGCTGAGCTTGCTTTTTCCGTCACACACGACCTTCATATATGAGGGTGAGCTAAATCCCGTAATTTTCGAGAACTCACGCCACGAAAAAGCGGAACAGCGCTTGCGCTCTTCATAAAAGTCTCGCATGTACATGCGGAAATCGGAATATTCGACAATCGGTCTCATACTCCAAAATATACATGGTTTTTCATGCTACGTCAATAGTTTTATGCTACAAAAATGCAGAAAATTATTAAAATTTAAGCAATTTCACAAAAATTCCACATCAAAAAGTTCGTTATGCAACACCCTGTAGCATATACTACTTCATCTCGAACGAGACCATCGTGATATCGTCGAACTGGGGAGCGTTTCCGGCATGCGCTTTTACCGCCATGCGCACTTTTCGACACCTCAACCGGACAGAATCGTTTTTCGATTCATTCAAGACTTTTAGCAAGCGTTCCATTCCAAATTCTTCGTTATTTTCGTTAATCGCCTCGGGAATTCCATCGGTATACGTAAAAATGGCATCTCCCGGTTGCAACTGCGTTTCGAAATCCCTATACCTATAGCCTTCCATCCCCGCAAGAACAAATCCGCTCTTGACATCAGCAATTTCGAAGTCCCCATCTTTATGCTTGATAATCGGTTTTTCGTGCCCGGCATTCGCATAAACAAGCTGTCCAGTCCTGATATTCAATATACCGCAAAGGCACGTCACAAACATATCATGGACATTGTGTTCCGCAAGTTCGTCATTGGCCCGATTCAGCGCTTCGGCAGGCGAAAGTCCCTGTTGCAAATTATGCTTGAGGACAATTTTTGAAACCATCATGAACAGCGCCGCAGGGACACCCTTCCCGGAAACATCCGCAATCAACAACGCGAGATGATCGTCGTCAATAAAAAAGTTGTCGTAAAAGTCACCACCAACTTCCAAAGCGGGGCGCATCACCGCATAAAAGTCAAAGCCATCGACAACGACAGGCCTAGAAAGGCTCGCCCGCTGTATAGCCGTCGCAATGGAAAGCTCCGTGTGGACCTTTTGTTCCTTAGCTGTCACCTCTGTCAAATTTTTCACATAATCTTCCAACTCGACAGCCATTTCTTTATACGAACGAGCGAGCTTTCCGACTTCGGAAGTATAATAGACGTACTTTTGACACTTGTGCAAAATGTTCTGGATTTTCAAATCAATATCAGTTTGCTGACCGATCGTCTTTGCGATTTCGCTCATGCGTTCGATAGGCTTTGTCACGGTCCGTTCCATGTAATACAAAAATCCTAGCGACACCCAAATTCCGATATTGAGAAGCCCGCCAATCAAGAAATACACGTAGCTCCAAAGATAAAGGTTACTCTCCCCATATCTAAGCGCAATAGTTGGGTAACTGGCAATTCCAATCGCTATCGAAATAATGATACTCGACGCCAGAAAGAACAAAATAAATTTTTCGTTTAACGAAAATGAAAAAATGAAATTTTCGGAAGAGCCCGCTTCTTTGCGCATTTTGCGCTGATAATGCAACGACGCCAAAATAAGGTACGGGAAACCGATTACCACCATGGTGATAAACTGGTTAAAGAATATATTGGCAGAAAGCATCGAGAAATAAGATTCATCATACTTGAGCTTTATGACGCTCACGACCATGAACGCCGCGGCGACAGAATCCAGGAGCACAATAAGCATGTACTGGACATTCTTGTGCACCCTGTCGAGCTTAAACTTATTTTCGTCATTTTTACGGAGTTTATTCCAAATTACGGCAGGGACATACCCATAAATAATCTGGATAAAGAATCCTGGAATAAAGATAACGGGCTCATACCCCGACATGATATCGGCAATGAGATTCGCGACCGCGCAACCAAAGACACCCCAAAAGCCAAACGAGATGCCAAACAGCAACGGAAGTGCCGCAACAATTCGAACCTCAGTCGTTTCGGAAATTCTAAACAACTCTCTGCACGGAACTCCGAAAACAAAGAACACAAGCCCACAGAGAAACGCAATAAGAAAATATTTACGTATATCTTTCATACTTCCCCTTCGTCTTTTTCAATATAGTCTTTTTTTGCGTTACCGCATTTTTTCTAACGAGAAATGCAATCTACTTTGGATTATTTAAAAGAAAAACCTTTCAATGATATATTTCAATGGCATTATCACCACATAACACATAATAATATACCAAGCAGTCAACACAGCAAAGGGTAAAATCGGGGCATAACCAACTGCCGCAAAAACAGTCCAATCCTTATTCTGCACCGGCTTGATTTTCACCGAAAAAAGTTCAAGCAGCAATAAAACAGATGCTACCGATAGAGCAAGGAACATTGTAGTTGTCACAAGAACAAAAACAGAGCCAATTAAAACCCGTCCAACAAATTCCGCTAACGGAACAACCTCTTCCGATGATACTCCAGAAGCACCCTTTCTGAACAGATATAAGGGAGTTGCATGCACCGCAAGACACGCCGTAGAGATAAAGGCAATCAATGTCAAAAATTTATCAATAATCTTATCTATCAATTTGACCACCTTATATAGCAAAGAGAAGCTCTAGCCCATCTATCAGGGTTACCCTTCAAGACAACGATTTTATCAGAATAAGGGCCAGGCTCAATCGTGATTCCATCATAAGGTTCAACATCGTAAACGACTTCAACGGAATCCCCTTTTACATCAAGCCCTAAACTTGTTCCCTGAATAACGGCTCCAATGCCACCATGAAAATGAAATCTATAAGTCAAAATATTCTTTCGGACGCCATCATCATCCAGATATTGAAGATGCCATACGTACAATCTGTTTTTGCCTATAAAAAATTCATGTAAAAATGAATCGTCTTGACTTTCTCTTTCCAAAAAAAGTTTCTTGCCCTCTAAGTAACAAGGTTCCTTTTCGCCGACAGATTCTGTCCAAATGGAGTGCTGACGTATAGGATAGATATCGCCTTCAATGGGATTATAACATGAATAGCAAAATACCATATACAAAAGAAACGTCGCGGTGACGAATAATTTCACCAGCCGATCTTTTCTCTTCAAATTACTTATGCTTGTCGACAAATTTTTTTTACTTGTCGAAATAAATTTCTTGAATTTCATCATCGATGCGTATAATGTACAAAATACAGCACACCTAATTTAGCTTCTGCTCAAAAAAATGAATTTGTTTACTATATTAGCTTTCCAGAAACACAAGAAGGAAAATAATGTTAAAAAGAATCGCACTTGCAGCAGCACTTACGGCTACCGCATCTTTTGCTACCTGGGATTTCTTCCCGGTTTTGGAAGGAGGCAGAGGCCAGGCCGAATTAGCCTTCTTTTACTTTAATGTCGAAAAACTTTCCGAAGTACAGATTGCAGCAGGCGCCCGTTATTCTATCACACCGAGCTTTGAAGTAGCAATCGGCATTCCGTTCCTCGCCTACGCCGCATACGATGGAGAATCCTATGATGACGTTGCAGGTCTTGCCCAAATTCAGCTTATGACCCGCTACCAGTTCACACCCAACGTAAACGCATTTGTGGACTTCATTCTCCCCTCTTGCAGCAAAGAAACATGTGACGACGATGGAGCTTTCGGTTTCCACTTCGGTGCCCAGTTCTCCCTAAAATCAAACATCGTAAACTTCGGTTCTGAACTAGGCCTCCAGCTCCACACTTCCGGCGATGACGAAATAAATCCACCTTGGGAATTGAACATCGGTGCAGAAGCTGATTTCGAAGTAAACCCGGTATTCGTTCCGTACATCGGTATTCAAACTCACATTTTGCTCGGCAAGTTCACCTACAAGGGTGAAGGCATTAGCAACGACTTCACTGGCAAAACGGGCTTTGATCCGTACTTCGGCTTTACCGCAAACATCACTCCGCAATTCTATGCAGGCGCAGAACTCAGATTCGGCATTGGCGAAGAATACTACGGCAAGTACACGCGTATGATGCTCGGAATCAAAGCGGGCATCAACTTCTAAAAAAATTCCACTTAGACTTTGCACTCTAGATAAAACATCTAGAGTGTTTTTTCGACCTTTTAAAATGCTCTAATGTGCAGTATTCAAAATTTTTATATATTTGCATGACGATCATAGCTAACGCGAAAAAGCCCCATTGAGGTTGCTGAGAAAATCGTTTGCTATATATGGAATTGAATTTTAAAGAGATTGATTAATGGCAGCTACGAAATATACAGAAGACAGCATCAAATCCCTAGAGTGGCATGAACATATACGTCTGCGTCCCGGCATGTACATCGGTAAGCTTGGCGACGGACAGAGCCCGGACGACGGCATTTACGTGCTCGTCAAGGAAATTATCGACAACTCCATCGACGAATTCGTGATGGGTGCGGGCAAAAAAATTGAAATTGATATCGACGACCACGCAGCACGCGTGCGCGACTACGGTCGTGGTATTCCTCTCGGCAAGGTCATCGACTGCGTATCGAAGATCAACACGGGTGGTAAGTACGATTCCGAAGCGTTCCAGAAGTCGGTTGGTTTGAACGGTGTGGGTACAAAGGCCGTGAACGCCCTTTCCACAAAGTTCATCGTCAAGAGTTTCCGCGACGGCCGCATGAAGCAGGCTGAATTCTGCCGCGGTGTGCTTGTGCAGGACTACAAGGAATGTGCAACAACCGAAAAGAACGGTACCGAGATTTACTTTGAACCGGATGCCGATATTTTCAAGAACTACCGCTTCCTTCCGGCCTACATGGAAGAGAAGGTCTGGAACTACGCGTACTTGAACAACGGCCTCCAGCTCGTGATGAACGACAAGGTCTACACAAGCCCGAACGGCCTTTTGGACCTTTTGAACAAGCATGTGGACGACACTATCCGCTATCCGGTAATTCATTTTAAGGACAAGGATATCGAATGTGCCTTCACGCACGGCAACCAGTACGGTGAACATTACTACAGCTTTGTGAACGGCCAGCACACCACGCAGGGCGGTACGCACCAGCAGGCATTCCGCGAAGGCATCGTCAAGGGCGCCCGCGACCACTTCAAGAAGGATCTTGACCCATCCGATGTTCGCAACTGCATCATCGGAGCGATTTCCGTACGCATCCAGGAACCGGTGTTCGAATCGCAGACAAAGACGAAGCTTGGCTCGACGACGGTTTCGCCGGGCGGAGCCCAGTTGCGCTCCTGGGTCGTCGATTACGTCGCAAGCCAGTTCGACAACTACTTGCACAAGAACCCGGAAACCGAAAAGGCTTTGCTCAACCGCATCACGCAGAACGAACGCGAACGCAAGGAAATCGCAGGCATCAAGAAGCTTGCGAACGAACGCGCGAAGAAGGCTAACTTGCACAATCGCAAGCTGCGCGACTGCAAGATTCACCTCACCGACGTCAAAAACGCGCTCAACCGCGAATCGATGATATTCATTACAGAAGGTGATTCCGCATCCGGCTCTATCACCAAGGCCCGCAACGTGCAGACGCAAGCTGTGTTTAGCCTCCGCGGTAAGCCGCTGAACAGCTTTGGCATGACGAAGAAGGTCGTGTACGAGAACGAAGAATTTAACTTGTTGCAACACGCACTCGATATCGAAAACGGTCTCGAGAACTTGCGTTACGACAAAGTGATTATCGCGACCGATGCTGATGTGGACGGTATGCATATTCGCCTTTTGCTCATGACGTTCTTCTTGCAGTTCTTCCCGGAACTCGTGGAACAGAAGCACCTGTACATCTTGCAGACACCGCTTTTCCGCGTGCGTAACAAGCAGGTGACCAAGTACTGCTACGATGAAACCGAACGCGACAAGGCTGCAAAGGAAATCGGCAAGACCGGTCTCGAAATCACTCGATTCAAAGGTCTTGGCGAAATCAGCCCGGAAGAATTCGGACAGTTCATCAACGAGGACATGCGCCTTGAAACAGTGAGCATTCCGCCCGACGCAACACTCGGCAAGATGCTGGAATACTACATGGGCAACAACACGCCGAGCCGACAGGAGCACATTGTGCAGAACCTGCGAGCAGAAGCAGTGGAAGAACTGTAGCGGTCATCGGCCGTTAGTCATTAGTTTTTAGTTTATAGTTTGGCGACTTCGTCGCGATTAAAAAACTAATGACCATTGACTAAAAGCTATTGACTAAACCTTAAATATCTACAGAAAAAGCTCGCGATTCCAAAGGTCGCGAGCTTTTTATTTTTTAATGGAGATGCCCGCTCAAGGCGGGCATGACATATGACTTACACTTTATGGAGACTTTGCGTCTTGGGGCCTTTCACGCCGGCAGGGAGAATCATCATGACCTTTTCCATGCGGGTGCCGTCCATGCGCAAAACGCGGAACGTGTAACCCTGAATCTTGACTTCGGCGCCTGGCGACGGGATGATACCAAGCGTAGCCTGGATGAGGCCGGAAAGCGTTTCCACGTGGGAATTCTCAGGCGGCTTGAGTTCTACGTCGAGTTCGTATTCCAAGTCCGAAAGCGTCATCAGCGGATCGAGAATGTAGCGTCCGTCCTTCAACTTCTGCACGTCCTCGTCTTCGTCCATGTCGTCTTCGTCGCGGATTTCACCGACGATTTCTTCAAGAATGTCTTCGAGCGTCACAAGGCCAGCCGTGCCGCCGTATTCATCGACAACAATGGCGAGCTGGTTACCCGTCTTGCGGAGTTCCGTCAACAGGTCATCAATCTTCTTGTGGTACGGCACGTAGACCGGCGGCATCACGAGCTTCATCAAGTCAAACGGTTCGTCGCGATGTTCCGTGTACCATTCCAAGAAGTCGCGGTTCGAAAGGATACCGACAATGTTGTCGACCGTTTCCTTGTAAACCGGCAAGCGCGAATGGCGTTCGTTGTTCAAGACCTTCACCAAATCATCAAGCGACGTGTCCACATCAATCGCGCACATGTCCACACGCGGCGTCATGATTTCGCGCACCGGCGTTTCCACGAAGTCGAAGATATTGAGGATCATCTGGCGTTCTTCTTTTTCAAGCCCTTCTTCACTGAGCGAAGAATCCGAAAGGTCTGCCTGTACAGCATCACGGCGTTCTTCGGGCAAGAAGCTGAGCTTTGCATCGTAACCCAGAGCGTTCAACAACTTGAGGTAAATAGTATGGCAAACGCGACCCACCGGTACGAACGGCATGCGGATGAACCTGTACAACGGCACAAGAACAACGGACAAAGTATCCGGTTTCAAGTTACCAATCAAGTTCGGGCAGAAAATAGTCACCACATAAATCACGGCACAAGCGCAAAGCATGTACGCCATGATTCCGAGCAACCAAAAATCGTGAGTCCACTGCCACGGGGCATTCGAGAACAGATAAAATCCGAACACACCGATTCCCACGTCCGAAAAAATTCGGCCAATGGAGACGGTTTCGTTGTAACCGCGGTTTTCAACGATCTTTGCAATCTTTGCTTCGCGATCCGTACGGTCATGGTCTTCACGCTTGGCATAAATGGCTGCAAAGACAGCCTTGACCAAAGTAAAAGACGCCGAAATAAAAAGAAAGAAAACGAGAAGAACAATAGCAATGGTGTTCGTATCACCCATTTTCCATGCTCTCCTTGTCCTTGTATGGATCCAGTCCCAAGAACTCACATTCGCGGGCGCGCATCACCTTGCGGTCGACAGCCTTGATATGGTCGTACCCCGACAGGTGGAGCAAGCCATGGACAATCACGCGCTTCATCTCGGCAAAAAAACTGTTGCCGTACTGCGGGGCCTGGCGCTTGACCTGGTCCCTCGCGATGTAGATTTCGCCGAGCATTTCTTCTTCGCCCGGGATTTCTTCGTGCCATTCGAACGAAAGCACGTCCGTCACTTTGTCGAGCCCGCGATAGTTCTTGTTCATCTCGCGAACGAACTCGTCCGTGCAGAGCACGATATTGACGTTATTTTCCGTGCCTTCTTCGGCAAGGAGTTTGCGGGCCATGGCTTCGAACTTATCCTTCCACGGGAAGGATTCGATATTCCCCTCGCACAGGAAATCGATAGTGTAGTCTTTCTTTTTACTAGCAGGGTCTGGCATTAAATGTTATACCACTTTTTTAATACGTTGATAATGGCTTCGGCTTGCGCCTTGCCTGTAATCTTGAACTTGCCTTGGGGCTTGAACATGCCTTGCATTTTTCGGTAACGGCGCAGAGAAACTTTCGGTTCGCTGAATTCACCCGTTTTCGGATCGCGGTCCTGATAGAAGAACATCACGGTCGGCCAGGCGCCCTTCGACAGGACTTCCTTGCTCAATTCCTTGATGACGACTTCGCCGGTTTCTTCGTCGGTATATTCGACGGTCAAATCTTCGACTTCTGCACTCATTTTTACCTCCAATGAAACACAAGTACTATACAATTATAACATTATTCTTTAAGGTGTTAGGGGCAAGAGTTAGGATTTCGAGGTTTAATGACCAACAACCAATAACTATTGGCCAAGAACTAACGACTAGTATGGTGATGATGTTCGCAGCAACCGCCATGGGTATGGTCATGGCTCCCGAGAACGCGATGTGGCACCCCGTGGGCAATCAAGTCCACTTCGCAGCCGTACGTGCGGTGGAGCATTCCTTCGGTCAGGTTACCACCCTCATGATAGTGAACAGAATGGTTCACGCAAACGACGCTCTTTACCTTGTGCGAGAGCGCCATCAGGTCGTGTGTCACTATCACAATTGTCATCGTTTCACTGAATTCGGCAAGCATGTTATAAAGCGCTTCGATTCCAGCGACGTCAATGTTATTGGAAGGTTCATCCAAAAAGAGAATCTTCGGATTACAGACAAGAGAACGAGCAATCAAGACTCGCTGACGTTCACCGCCACTCAGTTCACCCAAGCGACGGTCCAGATAGCCGCCAATATGCACGCGGTCAAGCGCAGCCTTCACTTCGTCCGATTTCGGGGAAAGTCCCAGTTTGCCTGTAGCAACGCACTCGCCCACCGTAATCGGGAAATCAATATTCTTGTTCGTATTCTGCGGAACGTAACCGACAGCAACCTTTTTCGTCGGAACCTTTTCGCCAAACAAGCGCACACTTCCAGAAGTCGGCTTCAAGAGCCCGACCATCAGCCTCATCAACGTGGATTTGCCACCGCCATTCGGCCCGATAATTGCAACAAAGTCATTTTCGTCAATAGAAAGATTCACGTCCGTCAGTACGGGCGACTTTCCATAGCCAAAAGAAAGATCTTTGATGTCGATAGCAGACATTACTTTTTGCCAGCCTGTTTGAGTGCGTCAATAAACTTTTGCGTATTGCCAATAAAGTCAGCGGCGAGCGGATCCGTTTCAACAACGACAGCGCCCAAATCCTTTGCAATCGTTTCTGCAGCACGCTTGCTGAATTCCGGTTGCACAAACACGGCCTTTACGCCATTTTTGCGGCCCATCATGATAAGGTTTGCCAAATCTCTCGGTTTAGGTTCCTTGCCATTCACTTCGATTGCATATTGCTTAAGCCCGAAATCCTTGGCCAAATATCCATACGACGGATGGAACACAATAAAAGACCGGCGATTCAACGGCATATCGATAACGGTTTCTTTCAAGGTACGAGCAATAGACGTTAACTGGTTCTGAACAGCCTGGATTTGATTGATATAATAAATATCATGTCCCGGATCAAGTTTCTTGAGCGCATGGAAAATATTCTGGGCAAGGAACTTCACACGGAGCGGAGAGGTCCAAATATGCGGGTCAAATTCTTCGTCATGGTGGTGAGCCTTTCCATGATGTTCTCCATGTTCCGACTTCATCCATTCGATATTCTTGGAAATATCAACGACTTCGACTTTTTTATTTGCACCCAAAAAGCGAGGCATCCAAACTTTATCTAATCCCGAGCCATCAGAAAAATAAACCTGGGCAAGAGAAAACGCCTTGATTACAGCCGGCTTCGGTTCAAAGTTATGCGGATCGGCACCCGGCGGCAAAAGAGTCACCACATTCACGCGATCACCGCCCACCATCTTAACGAGTGTCGCATACGGTTGCAAAGAAACAGCAACGGTAATTTTTCCATCATCAGCAAAAACAATTGCAGCAGAAATAGCAACGACCAAAAACAAAAGACGAGTAAAGCGCATTATTTTTTCCCTTCTAAAAAGGCGTTAAAATCAATTTCACTAACGTTGTTGACAACAAACTCAGGTTTCACATCAAGCTTTTCGACATCCGACATTTTCGATTCGCCACACAAGGGCAACACAAAACGGCAGCCGGAGCGCTTGGCAAGTTCAAAGTCCGTATAAAGGCGGTCCCCCACGAACAAGATTTCTTCGGGGCGGTAAAGTTTCAAAAGTCCCGAAAGCATCGCCGGATTCGGCTTGCCAAAGCTCATCTCAGGTTCGACACCGTAAGCCGTCTTGAGGAGAGCCATGAAGCTACCGATATCGGGCACGGGACCGCGTTCATCAGGGCAGACAAAATCCGTATGCGTGACCCAGAACGGGATCCCACACTGTACTCTAAAGGAGAGTTCGCAAAGTTCGCGATAATCAAAGCTGTTGTGGTAAGCAACAAGCACCAGTTCCGTTTCTTCGACCGACGGGCGCAAATTGAGGCTCGGGTCCTGCGCCGCGAACCATTCGTACACTTCCGGATTCGCAAAGAAAAAGACATTCTTGATTTTGCGTTCGTGAATCGCATCGAGCGAGAGGTACAGTGCCGAAATGATGGAGTCCTTTGCAAGCGGAAGCCCCATGACCTTGAGGCGGTTCTCGTAAAAGACCGGAGATTTACTCGTGTTGTTGCTCAAGTAATAGACCGGCACGCGCTTTGCCACGCGATTGACTGTTTCAACCGCACCCGGATACGGGCGACCGCTCAAATAAAGAGTTCCGTCTAAATCAAAAACAACAGCTTTTACAGGACTTTTCACGGGATGTAATATAGAAATTTAGTCTTTAGTCTCGAGTCGCTAGTCATTGGTCTATAGTGATTTGTAGTTTGGTTTGCTATTTTTACAGCCATGAAAACTCCCGATAGCCGTTTCTATTGCCCGTTAATTACTGAGGGCACCATTGTCCTGGATGAAAACGAAAGTAGCCATGCCGTGCGCGTATGCCGTGCCGCAAATGGCGACATTCTACAGCTCTGCGACGGACTCGGGCATTATGCCGATGCAACAATCACCAAGGCAGACTCCAAGGCCTGCGAAGTGCAAGTCGACAAAGTCGAAGACGCGCCGTTCAAACGTCCGCGTTTGAACCTAGGCATCGCTTGCCTCAAGGATGATGCGCTCGAAGAAGTCGTATTTCATGTAGCGCAAACAGAAACGGACAGCATCGTCTTTTTACGTACAGACTATTCGCAGGAACCCAAGAATTCCGACTTGCACAAGCTCGTGCGCCGTTCAGAGCTCAAGAGTCTCGTGAGTTTAAAGCAATCCAAAAAAGCCTGGATGACACGCATCGAAGGCCCAATTGAGTTCAGCAAGTGGCTCAAGGATTATCAAGGCGACTTGATTCTCTGCGACATCGACGGGGAACGCAAATTGGATTTGGGTTTAGGGGAAAACGCGGACAGTTCCGAGAACACAGCAAACAATGTGCCCGCCAAGCCGGTTACTTTACTTGTAGGCCCCGAAGGCGGATTTTCTCCACGCGAAATAGAAGCAATAAAGACCTTCCAGAACGGGAAGGTCTATTTACTGAATCTCGGCAACACTCGCTTGCGAGCAAGAACAGCCGCAGTTATTGCACTAGGGAAAGTGCTGTAGCAGGTATTAGGTTTTAGGCATTAGGTAAATTATCGCGGCTCCGCCGCCCCATTACAAACGGGCGAAAGCCCGTGTTTTTTCCTAAAACCTACAACCTACCACCTAAAACCTACAAACTAACTTTCACTTTTTCGCGCATAGCCATGACAGTTGCCTTGGCTTCTTCGACTGTGTCGCGACGAGCAAGGAGAACGCCCATACGGCGGTGACCCTTGAGTTCCGGCTTTCCGAACAAGCGAAGGCCCGTATCCGGTTCTGCAAGAACTTCTTCGAGACCGCTGAACTTCACATGGTCAGAATTGCCATCGACGACGATTGCCTTTGATGCGCTCGGGCCGTGGAAAGCGATGTTCGGAATCGGGAGACCGAGAATAGCGCGGGCGTGCAATGCAAATTCAGAAAGGTCCTGAGAAATGAGCGTCACCATGCCCGTATCGTGCGGACGCGGAGAAACTTCGCTGAACAAGACTTCGTCCTTGCAGACAAACAATTCCACACCAAAGATGCCGCGACCGCCAAGAGCGTCCGTGACTTTCTTCGCAATGACCTTTGCCTGTTCCAAGAGTTCCGGCTTCATCGGCTGCGGCTGCCAAGATTCCTGATAGTCGCCACCCACCTGGTGGTGACCAATCGGTTCCAAGAAGCTGGTGCCGCCCACATGGCGAACCGTGAGCAAAGTAATTTCGTAATCGAACGGCACAAAGCCTTCGACAATCACGCGGCTAGCAGCACCAGTGCGACCACCCGTCTGGGAAATGTTCCAGGAATTTTCAACGTCGGCTTCGGTCTTGATGACACTCTGACCATGACCGGAAGAACTCATCACCGGCTTTACAACGCACGGGATACCGATTTCTTTGACCGCAGCCTTGAAATCTTCGTAGTTATCGGCAAAGCGGTACGGGCTCGTCTTGAGTCCGAGCTCTTCGGCAGCCAAGCGGCGGATGCCTTCACGGTTCATCGTAAGCTTGGTGGCCTTTGCTGTCGGAATGACGTTGTAGCCTTCCTTTTCAAGTTCCACGAGCGTGTCCGTTGCAATCGCTTCGACTTCCGGCACGATGTAATCCGGTTTTTCCTTTTCAATGACGGCGCGGAGTTCCTTGCCATCAAGCATGTTGATCACGTAGCTGCGATGAGCCACCTGCATGCCCGGAGCGTTGGCGTAACGGTCTACAGCAATCACTTCGACGCCAAGACGCATCATCTCGATGATGACTTCCTTGCCCAATTCGCCAGAACCGCAAAAGAGAACCTTTGTTGCGGTAGAACTAAGAGGTGTACCGATTTCAGCCATAAAAACTCCTTGTTGTGACTACAAATATAAATATAGTTGGCACGACCGAGGAATCACCCCCTATAAATCATCCAATTCATAATCAGAAGAACCATCATCATCGTTTTTAGGGCATACAGACAATTCCTTTACGATAGAATCTGGAATCATCTCTTTATCGGAGATAGATTCATCAACCATCACTTCAGTTTTTTGTAAAGGTTCATCCCTAAGGCAACGAACCGAAAACGCATCGCTAGTTCCTCCCCAAACGGGGCTCACTTCGTAGCTACAAAAAACATATTCTGGACAACAACGGCATTTCGTTTGCAATTTGCACTGTTTTACCAAGCGTATCGCACCACGCGGTCCCCAAAAAACAGCTATTTTACCTTCATTTTCATAACCAAAAAAGTTCAAGCCACCTGCAGGTAACGCCGCAAAGCCATATTTATCTTCACCCAAAATATCAAAACAGAAACGGTAATTTTGTTTGCATTTAGTCCAGCCCGCTTCCGGTCCCGATGACAACAGATCACCCCTGCCTCGCACATAGGTCAATAGAGTATCCCATTCTGTTTCCGTTGGCAAATGCCAACCTATGGGGCATGCACCTTGTACAGCAAAAGCCGAGACAGAGTCTCTACAACGCTTGCTTCTTACACAAAGCGAATCTGTAAGATTCATCGCAGCGCCCCACGTGTAAAGACGCCCATACTTAATGCAATTACTCGGATGGTCATCGTAGCAATAGCTTTTTTCCATCTTGTAATTCAAATTTTCCGCCATCCAAGTTTGCCCGCCAATGTTCACCATTCGGTACACCTGTCCATCGCGGGAATCCGTAAAAAATTCACCAGCGTTATTCATAACATAGGAAGGCGATTCAGCAATTTCATCGCTAGACAAATTTTTTGTAGCACTGCAGGCATCAAGCATCACAAAAGCAAGAGCGCAAATAAAAAAGAACTTAACGATTCGCTTATCCATAATCATTTTATTAATCCTTTATGCAACGAACCGAATTCATAAAAGTACTATCACCATCGTGACGCAAATACGCATTTTCGCTATCGTGAGTCAGTTCTACAAAAGACTTGGAATCAGACGAGCGCATATCTCCATTCCCTACACTCCAGAACCGAGTATTCTTAGTTTCAGCCTCATAGTCCTCTATTTTCACTTTCCAAATATCAGGAGTCCCTATGAAAAAAGCCTTACCCGCAGGAAACGCCGAAAATCCATAATCATCCGTACAATATTCACAATTTATAACAATCTTCTCTCCGAATTTCTTTTCGTACTTTTCCCAACCTGTCTTAGATTTGAGTGCTCGGCCAACAACCGAGAAAGCATTTTTTTCCAAGGACAATCCCCCTACCGCCTTAAATAAAGTTTTCCATTCTGAATCAGTCGGTAAATGCCAACCTGTCGGGCATACGTTTTTTGCGGTACTTTCTAAATAAAGGCGGCCATATTTCGAACAACCGTCAAAATTTTTGTCATAACAAAAAGTAAAACTGGTATCGTAATTTAAGTTCTCAGCCATCCAAGTTTGGGAGCCAATCGTCACTGTCTTATAGCTTCGGCCATCCCGTGAATCCGTTAAAGTTCCTTTGAAAACATCTTTCACACAACGGACAGACAAAGCCCTCCCCTTGTAATCAATTACACGACGAGCGCCCTTGTCATAATAATTCAAGAATAAACTATACGCATCATCAGCCGAATGTTCTTGAGAACTCCAAAAAAATGCATAACGTCCATTGCCATGAATAGGAATCGCATTGAACCCATAAGCATCCCAGCCATTCCCACGATTAAACCAACCTACGGTCGACTTGAATGCATTGCCTGCATAAGCAGAATCAATTACGGCATAAAACAGGATATTCAAATCTTCTTGCATCGGCAAATGCCAGCCATCAGGACACACACTCATCGCATCGACCCATGTGTAAAGGCGGCCTAGAGAACAGGCGCTATCGCTTTCATCAGCACACGAACTATTGGCCGTCTTGTAATTCAAGTTTTCAGCCATCCAAGTCCGTAAACCCATCGTGACCGTCTTGTAAACATGACCATCGCGGGAATCGACGAGAACTTCTTGAACCTTAGACGAATCATTTGGAATAAAGTTCGGATTGACTACAGAAATCGCAGAACTCGATGAAGCGAGAGGAACTTGTTGCGGCAAGCTATCGGCTTCAACAAAATGGTTCTCCGCATTGTTCATAACACAGCGAACCGATAGACCAAGTTTTTTATAATCTGCAATAAATTCTACACTGTCGCTGGAATAAGACAGAAAAACGGCATACGCATCGTCTTTATTACTATCTGTAGAACTCCAAAAAAGCGCATTGCGTTCCTTAGCATCGAAAATACGGCTAGCTTTTGTTTTAACAACAAAATCATAACCCGCAGGAATCGCTTGAAAACCGAAATTATCAAGACCATTGCCTTCATGGATCCAGCCCTTTGCAGACTTGAGCATTTTTGCGGCTAACGATGTTCCCCCCACTTGATCCATCAAGAAATCCCATTCCATTCGCGACGGCAAATGCCATCCAGCCGGGCAAACGCTCCTCGCTTCGTTCCAAGTATAAAGGCGGCCATATTTTATGCAATTGTAAACATGATTATCATAACATGTTCCGCCAAAATTCAGATTTTCAGCCATCCAGATTTGATTGCCAATTTGGGTTGTCTTATATATTTGACCATCACGCGGGTCTTTCATGGAGCCGTATGCAAGAACAGCAGGCAAGAGCAAGAAAACAACAGATAAAAGAGAACAAAGTGACCTCATAGTCTATTCCTCTAATCCATCACGCAGCGAACGGAAAAAAAGTCGCTTTGAAAACGATTCATATCAGCATAAAAGACATCATGCTTCAATTTCACGTAATAGAAATTTTTATCATCAGCCTCCTGAGAGCACCAAAAATTGGCAGACTTGCCTTCTTCCCTATCAACACTAGAGCCATAGCCAGCGGGAATTGCCGAAAATCCAAACGGATCCATTCCATTTCCATCATTTATCCAGCCTTTTTTAGACTTGAGTACACTCCCTGCAATGAATTGCCCACCCACGGCATTAAACAACGTTTCCCATTCCGATGGAGACGGCAAATGAAAACCTGCAGGGCAAACCTCCATAGCTATGCGGTTTTCGTAAAGACGACCGTACTTGGCACAGTTACTCGGAATTTTGCCATAGCAATAACTTTTACCGGGAACATCATAATTCAAATTCTCCGCCATCCACGTCTGTTCACCAATTTTTATGGTTTTATAAGTTTGTCCGTCACGTTTGTCCGTCATAAAGGACTCAACACCTTTTTCGACTTTCACCGGTAAGCTTGCAGGATTAACCTTTTCTCTAGCACCATCCTTAACGCAACGAATCGAAGACCGCGCCGAATAATCCTGGTCGATAATATTCGCCATATCCGTATAGAAAGCCAAGGACATGAAATATGCATGGTTTGAATCACTTTCTGCAAAGCTCCAAAAATCTGCATTTCCATCAGAGACTTGAACCGTTGAATAAGCAATACCTGTAGACATTGCAGAAAATCCATATTCATCTTCACAATCGTCGCAACGATCCCAACCTGTTTTAGCCTTGAGCGTCTTACCCGCTACACGTTGCCCCCCAACAGCAGAGAACAAGGTATACCATTCCGCAATTGACGGCAAATGCCAACCTACAGGACATGCATTTTTCGCATTATCCCATCCGTAATAACGACCTCGTACATCGCACGTACTATCATCAGCCCAACATTCAGAGCCCGCCATGTCATAGCTTAAATTTTCGGCCATCCATGTTTGGTCGCCTATATTTACTGTTCTATACACATGACCATCGCGGGAATCAACCATGGAATGTTCTGTGCGCAATAATGACGACGTCGGAATTCCTTGTCCATCTTCATCCATTATGCAACGAATGTAATTATCCATATACTTAGAATGTTTGTCTAAAGATATATCGTTATTATAGGAAAACAACCTATACGCCCGATCTTCATCATATATGGTAGAACTCCAAAAGCCAACATCTTTATATATTCTACGCTCATTCATCAACCTGGGCACAAACCCCACCGTATCTTTTTTATCTAATAAAGAGATCAACTTTTTCCATTCATCGTGAGAAGGTAGATGCCAGCCCGCAGGGCAAATTCCACGCACCGGATAAGTCGGAGAACACGATACCCATAGTCCACAGCCTTCACCATTTTTTGCAAATACCGCAGAACTATCCATAGCATTGCCCCATTCGTATAAACGTCCAAATCGAGCGCAATTAACGTCGAGATTATTTAGGCATTCACTGCCATCCGTTTTATAGTTCAAATTTTCGGCCATCCATGTTTGCTCACCTATTTTCATGGTCCTATAGACTTGACCATCGCGAGAGTCCACAAGAATCTCGCGAGATGACGTTTCTGATTTTACAGCAGCATCATCAGAAACCACCGTTGCATTTTTAGAAGAACTGCAGGCGACAAGCGTTGCAAAAACAGAGCAAAAAACAAAAGCAATTAACGCAACACGTTTACTCATAACTTAATCCTTGATGCAACGAATATTTGCTCCATAATTTTTTTCAGAACTGTCCCTGTAACCATCAAGTTCGACACTTTCGATGCCGCTATACATAAGCAGAAGATAGGATTTACGTTCACGCGATTCCGTAGAAGTCCAAAAGCCAGCCGTTTCGCCGGTGTATTTAAAGTTACCTTTGCCATCCCTAAGCCCAGTAGGGAGTGCCGAGAACGAATAGTCATCCGAGCCATTTCCATTGTCTTTCCAACCAACCGTTGAACGAAGCATTTTACCAGCCACAAACTTACCACCGACACCACCTATAAAATCATTACATTCTCCAAAAGACGGCAAATGCCAACCTTCAGGACAAATTCCTCGTACATGGCCCTTCGGTTTACATTTTTCATCATCCACCATGTAGCCACAACCTTTACCATTGGGGCTAAATTCACCTACGCTATCCATAGCAACAGCCCACGTATAAAAGCGACCGTATTCAGCACATTTATCTAGTTCACCCTTATAACAATAGCTATTGGCAGTTTGATAGTTCAAGTTTTGAGCCATCCAAGTCTGCGTGCCTACAGTCACCGTTTGATAAACTTGATTGTCGCGAGAATCGATCATAGTCCCCTTGATTACACTTGAAGGAGAAACAACAGAAAAAGATGAAGAAGAGCTACTTGATTTCGCAGACGAACTAGAAGACATTTTCGAGGAAGAAGACTCTACAGCATCCACATCATTCATAACACAGCGAACGGAGTGCGCTTCGCGTTCATCACTAGACAAAGAAAAAGAAAATTCTATAACGGACGCTCCAATAACAGAAGCTTTAGAAGTCACATAATCAAAATGCACAACATCATAATTCGGGGAGCGTCCAGGCCAATACAAATGTTTTTCTGGAGTCCAGAAATATGCATCAAGTCCACCCTTGAAATATTCTCCCATTTCATTTCTTTTTGCCCCAGGAAGTACCGAAAATCCATATTCATCTTTACTTTTACGGTCGTTATACCAGCTTTGGGCATCTTTAAGCTTAAATCCAGCTATAAGCGGTCCACCCACTGATTTGAACAGATTTTCCCATTCCGCACGAGTGGACAAATGCCACCCGCCTGGACATGCTTCATTTGCGGCATTCCCTTTATAAAGGCGACCATACTTAGCACAATTTTCCAGACTATCTCCAAGGCAATAGCTATCCGTTGTTTTGTAATTCAGATTTTCAGCCATCCAGGTCTGTTTACCTATTTTCACAGTCTTGTAGATTTTGCCATCACGACCATCCACCAAAGAATCTTTAACAACATTCAATGGAGATACCGTTGCAGAGCCGAGTATCGTCGCCTTCTTTTTACGAACTGGTTTCGCCTTTTTTGATTTTGCCACAGGCGGTTCACTATCTAAAACACATCGAATCGGAATTTCATAAACATCCTTGCCTTTCCCCCATTCTACAGGCTTATCATCATACAGATTTACAAACGACCGATCCATAGAACTCCAGAATTCCGCATAACCGAAATCTCCATATTTTCTTTTGCTATGGTGACGAGGCATTGATTTTTCTTTGGATTTTTGTGGAGTTTCGTACTCCTTGAGACCTGATTGAAGCGCCGTGAACCCAAAACGATCCGCAAGCTTAATGCGCGGTGTTTTTTCTTCAAACCGATGGGAAATGCCAAAATTCCATTCCAAGCCCGATGAACATTTTGACCAACCTACAATCCGACCACATTTATTGCTAGGCACGGCATGAAGCGTTCGGCCCGCCACGGAATCACCACCCACAGTTGCAAATAAAGTATTCCATTCTACAGAATCAGGTAAATGCCAGCCCGCAGGGCAAGCATTCTTTGCCGCAGCCCATTTGTAATAGCGTCCATACTCAGCACAAGAAGGAAGAGTATCCCTTTCGCAACTGCTATTTTCCATCTCGAAATTCAAGTTTTCTGCCATCCACGTCTGCGAACCAATTCTCACAGTCTTATAGGTCTGACCGTCACGCTCATCCGTCATAGAGCCGGGTTCAACAAGTACCGAAGATGATGACAAAATTTCAGTATCCGTTTTTCTTTCATTTTCCGATGTAATTTCATCCTTGACGCAACGCACCGAAAATCCACGATTTTTTTCTTCAAACTCATACGGCGAAGAAAAATCGTTTTGCATTCTCTCATACCAAGCTCTAGTCACATCTTCTTCTGAAGAACTCCAAAAAGCAGCGATATAACCCATAAGATAAGTACCGTCAATATCCTTATCCCCAGCCGGAAGCGCCGAAAATCCATAAACATCCTTACCATTACCATTTATCCAACCATCCTTAGACTTCAACCAACTCACCGGGCCAGCAACCCTTTCCAGCGTATCCCATTCAGCCTTCGTCGGCAAATGCCACCCAGCAGGGCAAGCGCCTTGTACTGGTTTTGTTAGCGAACAACGTCTATCGTAACCACATTCTTTGCCTGTTGCACGGAGAATGTTTACGCTATCTACCGCAGAAGCCCACGTATAAAGACGACCATACTTAGCGCAATTACGATATTCATTCTGGTAACAGAAACTACCCACCGTTGCGTAGTTCAAGTTTTCCGCCATCCAAGTTTGCTTTCCAATAGTTACAGTCTTGTACAGCCTGCCATCGCGGGAATCAGTTACAGATCCTTTCTCAACTTTCAAAGAAGAACTTGATTTAGCCATAGAACTAGAGGATAAATCAACAGCCGGTTCTCCTTTTAAACAGCGGACAGACATGCCAATTTTTTTGTCATCAACATCCAAATCAACTTTATCGTAATAATACAGGGACAATCCATACGCACCGTCATTCTCTTCTGAGGAACTCCAAAAGAAAGCACTTTCACCATCGGCGCTATACGAGCCATCACTAAATCGAATACCGCCCGGCAAAGCGGCAAAGCCAATTTCATCAAAGCCATTTTGTCCATTAAACCAGCCATCAGAAGACTTGAGCGCATTGCCTGCCAAATTCAATTTTATCACATAAGCCCAACCATCCCTTATACGTTGTCTCCACTTACCCAGTAAATTTTGCAATTCACTTTTTGTTGGCAAATGCCAGCCTACAGGGCAAGCATTCTGAGCGGCCGACCATGTATAAAGTCTTCCGTATTTATCGCAATTCGAATCGTCATTCGCCCGACAATAACTCTCATCTTTTTTGTAATTGAGATTTTGAGCCATCCAAACTTGACCACGGAATTTTACAGTCTTGTAAATTTGACCATCACGGGTATCAACCAAAGAATCTAATTCAACCTTTTGAGATGACGATGAGCTTGTCGCCGATTCTGAACTTGAGTAATTCGACAATTCAAGGCTATCGTTTTGCACGCATCGAACTGAAAAAGCAGATTCTGGAAGATTTTTATTAATACTAATAGAATCCTTATAGTAGTAGAAAGACACACTATTCGAATCTACCGAGCTCCAGAATACAGCATTCTTTTCTTCTGCAATATAATAGACATCATCCTTTTTGGAGAAAAAATCCCCGAAAGAATTCGGTCCGCCCTTTGCACCAGCCGGAAGCACAGAAAATCCATAATCATCTACGCCATTACCCCCATTCAGCCAGCCAAATGAAGATTTAAGATTTTTACCTGCGGAATTTTTTCCACCTACAAAAGAAAACAACGCATTCCATTCGGTTGTATCGGGAAGATGCCAACCTACAGGACATGCATTTACCGCCTGTTTTTGTGGATAAAGATATCCGAATTTGACACAGTTGCTAATGAAGCCTTCATAACAATAACTAGAAATTCGCTCCTCTTCGTATCCTTCCTCACCCATTGCCTCAAAGCCATTTCCATATACAATAAACTTGTAATATTTTTCGAATTTATAATTCAGGTTTTCGGCCATCCAAGTCTGTTCGCCGATTTTCACGGTCTTATAAATTTGGCCGTCACGGTTATCTGTCATGGTTCCGTATTCAACACCATCACGCAGAGGATTTTCCGCATCGCTAGACGAATTTCGTGTAGAGCCACACGCAGCCAAAACTACAAGTATAAACATACTTGCAACAGACAGAAAAGCACATCGTTTACTCATGATCCTCATCCTTTATTAAGGATATAAATACAAATTTAGTAAACGAATTTCCAACTAAATTTTGGAAAAAAGAACTTATTAGAACTTCATATCCACAGGATTGAAGTTGAATTTCACGCCAGAGCGGATCCAAGCATCGGAACCATCTTCATTTTTGTCGTGTGCAAGATTGCGGAACACACGGAATCCACCTCCTGCATAGAATTTGAACCAATCCGACACTTTTCTTTCATACAAAACATCAACGAGGAACTGTTTTTCAACAACGCCTGAAAGTGAATTTTCTGATTTCAGCGCTTTGTCATAATCCGTATAAATTTCCTTATTGCCTTGGCGGAGCCAAGCAAGAGTAAGCGATGCCGAATGAACACTCCATTTCCAGTTCATATCAAACCACAAATCAAGTGCATCACCACCACGGCGGTACCCTACAGGATAATCGACAAAATAAGCATCGGCATAATCACTGTCGCCCTGCTCGCGGTAGTTACTGCGGTAATTGCGACGTCCCGTATACTTCAAAAGCGGGAGTCTGCTATTGCCTGCCGCCGGATCTGTTTTCACAACATCCAAGCGCCACGAGAATTTGCCGTAGTTGCGGGTTTCAAGTTCGTGATAGTAGCCCACCATGTAATTAATAATGGAGCGGTTTGTTCCCATCTTTTTGTCTTCGCCAACCGGGCTTGCAATATCTTCCATATTAATTTGCGTATAGAATTTTGCACCATTCGAAGTCTTGTACCCTAATTCAACGGAAGTCGCTGCAGAAGTATATCCCGTCGCATAATTATCATGCCAATACATGAACGGGTTGAACGAGCGGAATTCCAAGGACTTGCCACCAATCATACTTTGTTCCACAAGGTAAAGCCAGAACTTGCGCGTATCTACACCGAGTCTATGGAAAACCAAGTTCTTCACATTTTCCGTATAAGTGCGATTGCGCTGATTGCTCACCTGATGACCAGGCTGCGTACATTTTTGGGCATACGCTTCGCTACCTTCCGGCGGGCAACCCGTCTCGTGATTTATCACATCATAAAAAAGCCAAGCATTCAACGAACTCAATAAAAAGTCATAACGGAAAATTCCAATTTTCAAATTCCAGTGAATACCATCATGGTATGGCAAGCCACCAAGGAATATATCATTCTTGGAAATTTTCAAGTCTTCAGGGTCAAAACGACCGAACTGAACGAAACCCACAGAGTTATCCCACTTGGCATAAGCGTTAATCGGGACATTGATATCAAGTTCACTAGGCTTGTAGGTGAAATTCGTCTTAAGTTCGCTATTATACCAAGCCTCCAAATCCTTGCGCAAAGGAGCTTCGAGCAAGAAATGGAAATTCTTGTAGCCAGCGCGGAAGCTCAGCATAAAGAACGGCTCAACGCGTTCCTCGTAACTGCGGGCCGTTTCGAGCGGAATGCGGAGACCACGCCAATTTTTGCCATACTTATCGACAGTATCCACGGCAAACATCGGGTCAGTCGGGCCACCGTTAAAACCGATATTAAAATCAGTCCCCAACTGGAAATAACCGGATTTCGGTTCGGACTTCTCCGAGACATTTTCAGCCGAAGCAAACACCGCCACAGCCGCCAAGCAAGCAAATAATAATGTACGAGATAACATAATATAAATGTATAAAAAGTTTTTTAAAAGGAGATGCCCGCTCAAGGCGGGCATGACAAATCAGGTATGAAGCGGGTACACCGTGAGCCATAAGCGACACGGCGTAAGCGTGCCGTGTTGGCGACCTTTGACAACTTAGTGCTTTAGCACTTATGTGGGCATGGCCACCTTTAGGTGGTAGTGAGGCGAAGACGGAGCTTTTCTATTAAATCAAAGCGGAGCGGACACCCGTGAGCCATAAGCGGCACGGCGTAAGCGTGCCGTGTTGGCGAGAGCGTAGCGCCGACGGAGCTTTTCTATTGATTCAGAGCGAAGCGGGCACAAGAAGGACCACCCAGGCAGGGAGACCCGGGTGATCCCTTGTGTTGTGGTAGGTGCGCACTCACGCACCCGTGTGTGTGTGTTCTTTCTCGGAGGCGCACTCGAAAACATTCGAACGCACCAGGTCGAATTTTTGGGTATTACAATGTAGGCTAATCGTTATACACGATTAGAACAAGTCATTCATACGCATGAAGGCCGGCAAGTCGTAATCGACATTGCTTTCCTTGAGTGCGTCTTCGGAACCTTTCTGGTTACGCATGAAAGCCGGAGTACCATAGTCCACAGCGCTCACCTGTTCGGTCTGAGCCGGACGAGATTCCTGCTTGAAGGAGTTTGCGTAATTGCCGTTAGAAAGCGGATCTGCATCGGCAGCACCCGGCATTTCTTCCGTTTCGCGGAGCGTTGCAGTTGCGGTTGCAACAGCTTCTTCTGCATAGCCGGCCTTTGCGTCAAAGCTCGGGGAAGCAAAAGAAGATGCCGGAGCGAACATGGCCGCAGCCTGGTTCATCGGAGTTGCCGGACGAGCGCTTGCATAGGTGTTCTGCGGAGCAGAAGCGTAAGACGGAGCGGCAGAAACGGTACGCTGAGCAACAGCCGGAGCAACGACAGTCGGAGCAGCAGCAGGCATTGCAGCGGTCGGCATTGCAGATGCCGGCATAGCAGCAGTAGCACGGCCAGCGAGAGCGACGAAGTTAGTCGTCGGACGCGGAGTAGCCTGCACCGGAGCAGCCGGGGTCTGATAAGCCGGCTGGTAACCAGCAGTACCAATACCAGCGTAGCCTACAGCAGCAGCATTGTTCGTGCCACCGCAACCCGTTGCGATAATGGTGATGCAAACCTTGTCGCCAAGTTCCGGAAGAGTGATATCACCGACGATGATGTTCGGATTGCCTTCTTCGCCCACAGCGTCGTAAATGTGTTCCATTGCTTCGTTGTGTTCGAGCAAGGAGTAGTTTTCGCCATGAGAGACGTTGATGAGCACGCCAGAAGCACCCTGAATATCGATATCTTCGAGAAGCGGAGAAGAAAGAGCTGCATCGGCAGCGGCAACACCGCGGCCTTCGCCTTCAGCCGTACCCGTACCCATGAGAGCGGAACCGCCCTTGAGCATAACCTTGCGGATATCAGCAAAGTCAACATGCACAAGACCATGACGGAACATGATGCTGCAGATGCTCTGCACTGCATTGCCGAGGATTTCGTCAGCCATCTTGAAGGCTTCATCAACAGTTGCGTTCTTGTTCGTGTTCTGGATGAGGTTCAAGAGTTTCTTGTTTTCGATAACGATGATGGTGTCAGCAGCTTCGCGGAGAGCGCGAACGCCATTCTGAGCCAAGGAATTACGTACATTACCTTCGAAGCGGAACGGCTTTGTGACAACGGCAACCGTAAGGATGCCAAGTTCACGAGCAACAGTTGCAACGATCGGAGCAGCACCCGTACCGGTACCACCGCCCATGCCTGCAGTAACGAACACGAGGTCTGCACCCATCATGGCCTTTTTCAAGTCATCGATGTTTTCTTCGACAGCCTTGCGACCCATTTCCGGATCCATGCCAGCACCGAGATTTCTCGTGCTCTTTTCACCGATAAGGATCTTGTGGTCAGCGAGACTCTGGTCAAGAGCCATAGCATCGGTATTGATAGCGTAGTATTCTACACCTTCAATATTCATCTGCTTCATGCGGTTAACTGTGTTACCGCCGGCACCGCCGACGCCAAACACCTTTACCTTGGCGTTTCTGGATGGAGTATCGTCACCTGTGATACGAGACATTGCCTCGAAGTTGATGTTTTCATAGTCACTCATAGTTTATCTCCCTGATTTGAGTGGTTTAACGGTTAAAAGTAAGTCTTGATGATGTCGCGAATGCGCTGCATACCCTTCTTTACAGAAACGAGCAATTGGGTATCCGTGTCACGCTGTTTTCTTTCGCGATGTTTCTTGTTCGCGTAGTACAAAAGGCCAATGCCCGTTGCATAAGACGGATTCTGGAATGCTTCCTGAATGCCGCTCATGCCTCTCGGCTTACCGATATGGACTGGCTTCTTGAATACTTTAGCTGCAATTTCTTCAATTCCAGGAAGGTTGCAGCAGCCACCCGTAAGTACAATACCGCCATCAATAACGGTATCCAGGTGATGCTTTTCCAAATCCTTCGCCAAAAGCTTGAAGATTTCTGCAACACGCGCAGTAATAATTTGTGCCAAAAGTTTACGAGAACAAAGAACTTCTCCACGGTCACCCACACCTGGGACCGGGAAGGTTTCATCTTCAATCAAATTGTTGAGCGAACATGTGCCATACTTTTTCTTGAGTTCTTCGGCCTTAGTGAGAGAAACCGGAACCTGAAGGCACTTGCTAATATCACTTGTAATAATGTTACCGGCCATATCAAGCGATGCCGTATAACGCACTGAATCCTTCACAAACACGGCCACGTCGGCAGAACCTGCACCAATGTCAATCAACGCTACACCAAGTTCGCGTTCATCATTCGAAAGCACTGCAGATGCAGCCGCAAGCGGTTCAAGCACAAAGCCTGCTACCTGAAGCCCTGCACGAGTCACGCACTTTGCAATATCCTGGAGAGCGTTCGGGCGTGAGGTAACCACCTGAACTTCAACACCGAGGCGACGGCCAGAATAGCCCTTGGGATTGCGGATACCCGTTCTGTCATCCAGCGTATACTCACCCGGGAAAACATGGATGATTTCGCCAGCCTTGTCGGGAAGCGTACTTGCAAGTCTCTGGACGTTCACGATATCTTCATCGCGGACTTCGTTTGTTGGTAACGATACCAGACCCTTATAGCTGTAAGACGACACATGCTTACCCGCAATGCCCACATAGACATCGCGCACATCGACACCAGCCGATGATTCAAGCATATGGACGGCCTTCTGCAATGTCTCGACGACAGAATCGTATTCATCGGACGATTCCAGCGGGAAGTCACCACATTCCACGACTCGGACGGATTCACCTTCCGAGATGCCGACAAACAAATTTACTTTCGAGGCACCGATATCGAGCCCGAAAATATAGTCCTCTTTTTTGACCATTTGCTTATTGTCATCCATTGATACACCTCTTATCGATGTTTTTTATATACGCAAATCCATGAAATCTCATATCGACCTCGCTAGCGCAAAGGAGATCTCTCCTAAAGCCCTTTCCGATAGCATCGTACAGAGTAAACAGATCCTTATCCCAGTTCGATTCCGGGAACATCACGCGGAATCCAACATCCTTGAAGAACACTTCAAATGCACGGTCTTTTTCAGACCAGCCCACTTGCGAAACGCGTTCGTAAAGTTGCTTATCCATCTTGCGCATGGCCGACAGGAACAAAGCCACTTGCTTTACCTTCCCCACCGATTCATTTTCAAGAATCGGCATGTGGAGAGCTGTCATCATGGACATCGGAAGCGAAAGACCTCTTTCGGAATAGACCGTTCCCTTGCCGTTTTCGAGAACCGACAAAATCGGGGATGCTTCCTGAATCTTGATGAACAAAGACGACGGGAACTTGCTTTCGACTTCAGCTGAATGGATTAATGGAATCTGCAAGAGCGATTTCTTGACAGAGTCTGCATCCAGTTCCGACATGAGCATGCCTGTTTCCACCTGGGCGCTCTGCACCACATCTTCCCAAGAAAGCATGCGATTGCCTTCAATTTCGATGTACTGCAAATGCCTGAATTCTAGCGGGTTAATTTGGTTCAAATAGAAACGACTCTGCCACAGTGCAACGCAGGCGATGACAAAGAGCAAGGTCAAAATCCAACCCTTGCGCTTGTACCAACGAACAGCACTGCCAATACGCTTCCGTCTAATACGGGAGCGCTTGCGTCTGCGCTTACGTTCGTTGTAGCCGATCCGTCGACCGAACATGTTCGTATCTTCTAAACTCAAATACTCTTCTCCAAAATCGTCTGGCCGAGTTTCCAAATGTTACCGGCGCCCATCAGAACAATCACATCGTTCGGCTTAAGCAAATCCTTGCAAACCGGAATCAAGTTGTTCACATCGCCAATAAAGCGGGCATCACGATGGCCGCGGTCAGCAGCGCTGTTTGCCACCATGGCGCCCGTCACGCCTTCAATCGGCTTTTCACGAGACGGATAAATGTCTGTCACCAAGAGCACATCGCAGTTCGAGAACGCGCTACCAAAAGCTTCATGCTGGTCGCGGGTACGCGTAAACAAATGCGGCTGGAAAGCGACAATAATACGCTTGTCCGGGAACGCTTCGCGGAAACCGAGAAGTGTTGCCGTTGCTTCGGTCGGATGGTGAGCGTAGTCATCAAAGACCATCACACCATTCTTTTCGCCAATGAATTCAAAGCGGCGCTTCACGCCTTCGAAAGCAGCTACAGCCTTGCGGGCAACTTCAATCGAAATACCTTCTTCAACAGCAAGTGCCACAGCAGCCGTTGCGTTTAAAACGTTATGACGGCCTGGAATCTGGAGCTTGAATTCACCGAGGCTCTTGCCATCACAGAGGATTTCAAACTGCGGATAGCCCTTCACAAACGTGAGGTTTTCGACGCGGTACTTTGCTTGGCGCGTAAAGCCGTAAGTAATCACCGGCTTCTTGAGGTGCGCCAAAATCTGCTGCACGTTCGGATCGTCAAGGCATACAATCACCTGACCGTAGAACGGAATCTTGTTTGCAAACTGCGTGAAAGCATCCTTGATGGCATCGATATTCTCGTAAGTATCGAGATGGTCGGCATCGATGTTCGTGATGATTGCCGAAGACGGCATCATCGAAAGGAAGCTGCGGTCAAATTCGTCACTTTCGGCAATGAGGTAATCGCCATGGCCCACCTTGGCACCACTACACTTCCCCTTCACAATGCCACCCACGATGATTGTCGGGTCAAGGCCAGCTTCTTCCCAAATAGCGCCAACGATAGAAGTCGTTGTCGTCTTGCCGTGCGTACCGGCAATGGAAAGCGTGTACTTGAGACGCATCAGTTCACCGAGCATTTCGGCACGGCGGATCACCGGAATACGGCGGTTGCGAGCTTCGACAAGTTCCGGATTGTCAAACGGAATAGCAGAAGAATAAACGACCAAGTCTGCATCTACGACATTTTTCGCTTCGTGCTTCGGGTCAATGCGAATGCCAAGACCTTTCAGATAGTCAATGACAGCACCTTCGCCCATATCGGAACCCGTCACCACAAAGCCATTTTCATGGAGCACTTCGGCAATACCGGACATACCGGCGCCACCGATACCCACAAAATGAAGGCGACGAACACGTTTACAATCATTAATCTGCATTACGTTCTCTCCATATCCAGAATAATTTTCGCAATTTGGTCAGCAGCATCGGGCATGCCAAGCGTTTTAGCGGCTTCGCTCATTTTCTCCAGACGTTCTGTATCGTACAGGAGCGCTTCTACCTTATTCCAAAGATCGTTCGGTTCATCATCAAGTTCCACAAGAGCGGCCCCGGCGTGTTCAACAACGCGGGCATTGTGTTCCTGATGGTTTGCAGTTGCATGCGGGTACGGGAGCAAAATAGACGGTTTGCCAAACGCAAGAATTTCAGCAAGTCCCGAAGCTCCAGCACGGCTGATAATCAAATCAGCATGTTTCATGTACGCATAAATGTTATCCAAGAATCCGCGGACTGCAACGTTCGGCAAAATGCCAAGACGGTTGTTGATATCGTCCACGTTCTTTGCGCCCACCTGCCACACTACGCTAATATCTTCGTGGGCGGCAATGCGGCCAATGCTTTCTTCAATCTTGTTGTTGATGCCCACAGCACCCTGGGAGCCACCGACAATGAACACGGCCTTACGACCTTCACGGAATTCCACCGGACGAGCCAAGGAATCTGCAGCAGGCAAATCACGAATCGGGTTCCCAAGAATACGAGTCTTTTCTATCGGGAAACCCTTCATTGCTTCTTCAGAAGTAACAAAGACCGTCTTTGCGTAGCGAGCGCCGACCTTGTTTGCAATACCGGCAACAGCATTCTGTTCCTGCAAATAAACCGGCTTGCCCATAGAACCTGCAGCAAGTACAATCGGGAGCGACACATAGCCACCCGTTGCAACAACAACATCGGGGTTCACCTTCTTCACAACACTCTTTGCACGAATGAGCGATTTCGAAAGTTTGAACGGCAAAGCCAAATTTTTAAGGAACGGTCCACGATGCAGAGGAACGGCCGAAATATATTCGTACGGCCAATCCTTAGCAACAAGGCGTTCTTCCATAGAATCCTTGCGGCCAGCAAACGTAATATCCGTAACACCCATCTTCTTTAAACTCTCGGCAATAGCCACTGCCGGGAATATGTGGCCACCAGTGCCACCGCAAACAAAGAGGAACTTTTTCATATAGAACTCCTTCTTGTCCTAAAATTCATGAACGAACCCGTGTCGAACGAAACATTGTTGCTTATATAAGGTTCACGAATGCTCTTTCCACTCGTCGGGCGCGAAATATTCAACAAAATTCCAATAAATGCTGCCGTAACCATCAAGTTCGTTCCGCCATAGCTAATAAACGGAAGCGGTTGACCAGTGGCCGGAATAAGCCTAACGCAAACACAAACGTGAATCACGAAATTCATGAACACCGAAGTCGTAAGCGCCACAGCCAAATACCTACCAAATCGAGTCGTCGAAGCCCTTGCAATGTTATAGCCCTGCGAGAACAAAATCGCAAAAGCAAGCAAGACCAAGAACGTACCCACAAATCCAAATTCTTCACCAATCACAGCATACACAACGTCTTTATGCGCTTCGGGCAAGTAACCCAGCTTCTGTTCGCCCATGCCAATTCCAGTTCCGAGGAATCCGCCATTTCCGAGCGCTTCAAGAGCATGATCCACCTGGTACTGCGAATTCTTCATAGTGCCATCGTTAGTAAAGAACGCAAGAATACGCTGGCGGGTATGCGACTTGCAAAGCATCGCGATAATTCCCATCGGCACACTCACCAAAACGCCCAAGCCCACATACTTATAGTTCGCGCCTGCAATCATGAGCAGCACAAGCAACAACGTGCAGAACATGATAAACATCGAGTAGTTCGGCTGGCTCAAAAGCAGAACCGCAGAAATACCAAGAGGAACCGCTGGTTGGATAATCGTACACTTGAGCGACTTGATTTCGTCGCCCGCATCCGAAAGTTTCGAACAAATCCAAATGATAAACGCAAACTTCAAAATTTCAGAAGGCTGGATACCAAAAATCCAACGAGAAGCACCCTTCGTCGCAACACCTGAAATGGTTGCTGCCAAAGTAAGGACAGCACCCACGCCAAAGATAAAGCGAGCAAGGACCTTCCACAACGCATAATCAATCTTGCAGAACACCGCCAAAATAATCACCGAAGCAATAACCTTCGAAAGATGGGCCATGAGATAGTGTTCTGGGGACAAGTTCTTAGAAGATGCAACAGGGGCAGACGCAGAATAGATAATAGCTACGCCAAAGCACATTAATATTAATGTGACAAACAGCAAAAGCTTGTTCATTCCTTGTGTCTGAGCCGTTGAAGACATTTTAACTACAAATCCCTACCTTAAAATCTGAGCACCGGCACCATGTGCAACAGAGCATCTACCACTCGTTCCATGTGCATGCCACGGCTACCCTTCACCAAGACAACGTCACCTTCGGCAACCGTTTGGCTCAAGTGAGTCACAGCTTCATCGACAGTATCAAAATGGAACACATTCTTCATGCCGCGAGACTTTGCGCCTTCGATATACTTTTTCGCATCGTTTCCGACAGCAAGGAGCAAGTCAAAATTCATTTCGGGAACCATGGCACCAATCTGCTTGTGCAAATTGCCGCTTTCCTTGCCGAGTTCAAGCATGTCGCCGAGTACAGCAATACGCAAACCTGCAACTTTCATGTTGCCAAGCGTCTGGAGAGCCATCTTCGTCGAAGACGGATTTGCATTGTAGCAGTCCGAAATAATCTTGAAGCCGTTTGCCAACTTCACTTCCATGCGCATGCTCGTGGATGTAAAACCTGCAAGAGCCTTGGCAATATCGCCCTTCGGGATGCGGAAAGCTTCGCCCACGGCAATAGCAGCAAGAGCGTCATAAAGGTTGTGATCACCCGGAACATTCAGCGTAAAGTGCGTACGGCCGACATAGAAATCAGCACAGAGGTTTTCGTTCCACTTGAGCTTTTCCGGCTTGATGACTCCTCGGCGCACACCGAACGTCACGACCTTGTAATTCTTGGTAGCCTTCACCTTGCAAAGACGTTCATCATCGGCGTTCACAATCAGCGTGCCGCCTTTTTTGAGGCCAGCCACAATGTTAATCTTTTCATTGAACACGCCATCCAAATCGCCAAGGCGTTCCAAGTGGCTCGCGCCAATGTTCGTAATCACGGCAACATCCGGTTCAGTGGCCAAAGAAAGCGGGCGGATTTCGTCCGGGCCGCTCGTGCCCATTTCCACAACAGCGGCTTCATGACTGTGTTTCAGCTGGAACAAAGTCATCGGAACACCGATATGGTTGTTGAAGTTACCCTGCGTGGCATGGGTATTGTACTTCATGGAAAGTACGGCCTTCGTCATTTCCTTTGTAGTCGTCTTGCCGTTACTGCCGGTAATAGCGACCTTCTTCAACTTGAAAAGTCTTTGATAGCCCTTAGCAAGCTTCAAGAGAGCCTTTGTCGTATCATCGACCGGAGCGTACATCTTGAAATTCGGATCGATAGCAGTTTGGTTTACAACGCTCATCAGAGCTCCATCCTTTTCCATTTGAGATATAAACTGGTGGGCATCAAAACGGGCCCCTTTAATCGGCCAAAAGACAACGCCCTTGGCTTTTTCACGAGAATCCATGCAGAGATTCACCTTGCGTTTCAAGGTGCGAGCCGGAACGCCGACAGCTTCGGTTTCCAGAATCTCGAGCATTTCGCCAATTGTCAAATCAAGCTTTAGCATTGTTCCATAGCCTTCATCGCAATTTCACGATCGTCAAAATGATGTTTAGTCTTACCAATGATTTGGTAATCTTCATGGCCCTTGCCTGCAATCACAAGCCAGTCGCCACTCTTGAGTTCCGCACAAGCGCGATTAATCGCTTCTTCGCGGTTTTCTACAACTTCAAACTTGTCCGTCGTCATGCCAGCGCGAACGTCAGCGATGATGTCGGCAGGCTTTTCCGTACGTGGATTGTCCGACGTGAGCCAAGCCTTGTCTGCAATACGTTCGGCAATGCCCCCCATAATCGGGCGCTTTGTCTTATCGCGGTCGCCACCGCAACCAAATACGGTCGAAAGCTTGCCGCGGCAAAGGCTACGGGCCGTATTCAAAACACGTTCAAGAGCATCCGGCGTGTGGGCGTAATCCACAATCACGTGCTTGCCATCCTTGCTCCAGACCTTTTCAAAACGACCCGGAACGCGGACATTTGCAATGGCCTTGCGCATAGCATCTTCAGGGAGCGCAAGCGCATGAGCCCAAGAAAGCACCAACAACACGTTATCTACGTTAAATTCGCCACAAAGCGGAGTTTCAAACTTTTCCGTTGCAATCATCGGAAGCGTAAATTCAAGACCATCTTCCGTGCTCTTCACTTCGCCAAACGGCTTTACATCGGCCTTGGCCTTGCCCAGTCTCGAAACAGCCACCTTGCGGCAATCGAGAGAATTGAAAAGTTTTTCGCCATGTTCATCATCAATATTGATTACGGCGACACCATTTTCGGCAAGGTACTTCGTAAAGAGCAATTTCTTTGCTTCAAAGTAAGCATCCATCGTCTTATGGTAATCAAGATGATCTTGCGTCAAGTTGCTAAAGAGTCCGCTTCTGTAATGGATACCCGCAACGCGTCCCTGGTGGAGCGAATGTGAAGACGTTTCCATCACAAGGTCAGTACAGCCGGCGTCTACGGCGCGGGCTGCAAAAGCATAAAGGTCCAAAAGACCCGGAGTCGTAAGCGTCGCAGGCACGGACTTGTCACCAATCTTGTTCAAGATGGTGCCAAGAAGGGCCACCTTGTGGCCCGCGGCTTCGAGCATCGCGTTCATAAGGAACGCGCTGGTCGTCTTGCCGTTCGTGCCGGTAACCGCATGGCAAGTCAACTTGCTAAACGGATCCTTGTAAAATATCCTTGCGGCTTCAAGACGTGCAGCCTTGACGTCAGGCACCTGAATCCATTTAGACGTAAGCCCTTCCGGAGCAATCGTCTCGCCCACAACAGCCACGGCGCCAGCCGCAATTGCACTACGGGCAAATGCTTCGTACCCTTCCGTCGGAACGGAGAAGAACAAATTCCCCGGTTTCACACGGCGGGAATCATCACAAAGCCCCGTCACGGACAACTTTTCCATAAGTCCTTCCGAAATCATCAGCTTTTCTCCTTTAAGGTCAACTTGCAAATCGCCCCCTTCTGCAAAGTTTCTTCAGCCTTGGGTTCCTGAGCGACTACACGTCCCTTTCCTGTATATTCAACATTCATGCGGATGTTCCCCATCACTTCGAGAGCATCCTTTAAAGAAAGTCCTTGCAAGTTCGGCATACGGCTTGCCACTGCATCGCCGAGCAAAAGCGTTTTTCCATTGACCAAGCCCGCATCGACACGTTCCGAAATCACGCGGAGTCCCTTGCCTTCAAAGCGGACAGGGCAACGATGCTTCTTTGCGTATTCCTTAGCCGAAGAAACGGTCATTCCCGCAAAATCCTTATCGCACGGAGAACCCAGCTTTACCTGCTTTAAGTTATGTGCAAGCGGGGAAAGCGCCGGATGGTAATAAATCCCTTCCATGATGCGGCGGAAAATCGGACCTGCAGTAAGGCCACCCACATGTTTTCCTTGCGGGTCATCGACAAGCACCAAGCACACATAGCGCGTATCTTCGGACGGAGCAAGACCAATAAACGAAGCCACCTGGGAATTACGGTCATAGGAGCGGGTCAAGTGATTGTACTTTTCTGCAGTACCCGTCTTGCCGCCAAACAAAACATCCGTAAGTTTCTGCGATGCAACACGCTTTGCCGTACCGCTGTTCACCACGCGATTGAGCATCTTGCGAATCGTTGCAGCCGTCTTTTCAGAAACTACTCTGCGGAGTTCTACCGGCTTGTTCCTTTCGACAACATCACCATTAGAATTGCGCCATTCCTTTACAATCTGCGGGCGCATGAGCTTACCGCCATTGGCAATAGCGGCATAAGCCATCACCATCTGGATCGGCGTTACAGAAACAGCGTGGCCAAAGCCCATCGTCTTTAACGTTCTGTCGTCACGTGTGAGTTCCGTCGGCGTCAACAGTCTGCCGTTTTCTTCGCCTTCGTAATTATCAAAAGCTCTTGTGCCAATACCAAATGCGCGGGCCATTTTAAACAAACGTTCGGCGCCCACTTCAGAGGCAATCTTTGCAAATACAATGTTCGAAGACTGCACCATCGCTTCGCTCATGTCCATGTCGCCATAAACGTGCGTATCGCAAATCTTTTCGGATCTCGGGTTCCACTGCCAGCAACGTCCTTCGTTCACAAAAATCTTGTTCGGGCTAACGGCATTATTTTCAAGCGCCGCAGCAGCCGTAATCACCTTGAACGTAGAGCCCGGTTCATACGACATCGAAATGATTTCATTTTTCGACATGCGGCCGACACCCTGATTCTTGGAGTTCGGGTCAAATGTCGGGTAACTCGCCATCGCAAGGATTTCACCCGTGTACGGATCCACGACAACAGCGCTCGCGCTCGTTGCCATAAATTCAGCAACACCGTCCTTCAAAGCCTTTTCGACGATTTCCTGCATGTTACGGTCAATCGTCAAAACAAGATTCAGGCCAGACTTTGCTTCGACCACATTCTTCGAGCGGTAATAAACTTCACGGCGATGCACATCCTGCACGCTCACGCGAAGCCCTTCATCACCACGGAGGCTATCGTCGTAAATTTTTTCCATGCCCATGCTGCCGATACCATTATAGCCCACCTTGCCTACAATCTGCGATGCAAGCGAGCCCTGCAAGAACAAACGACTATAACCCAAATTGTCGCTCGTATCGCGCATGCTTTCGGCAAACACAATGCCATTACGGTCCATAATCGAACCGCGTTCCGCATACAAGTTCTTCGTATGTGTCACCATAGACTTTGTATTCACCTGATAAAGATTGCGGTTCATCACCTGGATATCAAACGTCTGGAAAACCAAAACGACAATCGTGCAAAGCACAAGGCTCTTCAATATGAACAGGGGATCTGCGCCGTATTTATTCATTCGACTCCCCCGTTATCATGACTTTTACCGGTACCTCGTAAAGACCGAGGCCCGTCTGTTCCGCAAACTTTGCCAAGTGGCTCATGGAAGTAAGCTTGTTGATTTCGTAATCCTTCAAAAGAATTTCACGATTGAGCAAGCTTGCCTTTTCCCTTAATCCATAGAAAGTGCCATAAAGACGGTTGATGCGGTTCTGCATGTACACCGGGAACATGCACGCTGCCGTAATCATGAGAACGAACAAGAACACAATTCTCATGACACCGCCCCTTCCGGAATTTACTGACAAATTCTGCTCATCCTTAGTCATACTCTTTCATAAATCCTAAGCTTTGCAGAACGTGCCCGACTGTTCCTGTTGATTTCATCGGCCGAGGGCAAAATCGGCTTACGGTTCACTTTCTTTAAACGTTGGTGGTTTCCACCGCACATGCACACCGGCAAGTTTTCCGGGCAAATACATGCTTTTTCAAATTCAGCAGCAGTTTCCTTGACACAGCGGTCTTCCACGGAGTGGTAGCTCATGACGACCAAACGACCGCCCACCTTGAGGCAGTCTACCGCAGCGCGGATGCTATCTTCAATCTGTTTGAGTTCGCCATTCACTTCCATGCGGATAGCCTGGAACACGCGAGCCAAAAGGCTATTCGCGTCACGGCGCTTGTCCGGGAATACGGCTTCAACAACGGCCTTGATATCGCTCGGGAGCACATCGCGGCCTTCGGTGGCAATTTCTCCCACTTTTTCCTTAATGCGGGTCGCGAGTTTAAATGCACGATCCATATCGGCATTCTTGCGGAGTGCAGCCGCAAAATCATCTTCGCTTACCGTGCGGAGCCATTCCTGTGCAGATACATTTTCGCGACGATCCATACGCAAATCAAGCGGATTGTCGCCAACAAACGTAAAACCACGGCTAGAGTCATCTACCTGATGGCTGCTGATGCCGAGATCGTAAAGGACGCCATCGAGTGTATTTGGCGCAATTTCATTTCCGAGTTCGCTAAACGGAACCGGATGGACAATAAACTTCGGTGCAACATTAGCAAGACGCTTCGTTGCAAACTGGACCGCTTCATCATCGCGGTCAAACGCATGGAGCGTGCCCTCGGAATCAAGCTTTTGGGCAATAGCGTAAGAATGGCCGCCACCGCCAAGCGTGCAGTCCGAATAGGTGCCGTTCGGCTTGATGTTCAAGCCTTCAAGGCATTCCTTGAGCATTACCGGATCGTGATAGAATTCTCTCCCTTGAACCCCAGCGACCGCGGCTTCCGAAATTTCATTTACATGTACTGACTTGCGGAGATTGTTATCTGCCATTATCCCCCTCCGTCAAGCCTTCACCATAGAACGCGGCATCGAAAGCTTCGATTGCTTCATTTGTCTGCAATCCATACTTTTCGTTGTAACGTTCAGGATTCCATAATTCGAGAGTCTTACCGCGGGCCTGGACATAAAGAACTTCGTCTTTAAGGCCGGCATACTCCAATAAAATCTTGGGGAGTAAAATGCGATTCTGGCCATCCATCTCCACAACTGTGGGGCTGAGGCCTCTCCGAACTAAATCGGCTTGACGGCGGTCGGACCTAGCATCCAAGTCCGCCATGAATTTCTCAAACTCGGATAGGACGAACAACCGGAGGGTGCGGTCCGGGCCACGAGTGACCACGAACTCATTCCCTTCGGACGCCGAAAGCTGACGACGGAATTCCCTAGGGAAGGAGGTCCTTCCCTTTCCATCGATCGCCGTTTGGGCTTGTCCTATGAAAGAAGTGAAATTCATATTTGACACATTTTACCACAACACTTATCACACGTGGTAAATATACCCACTTTCACCCACGGTGGCAACATGATTCAGGGGTCGAGCTTAAAAAAAGCATACTTTTGGCCCTAGATGTGCAAAATTTTACACAGAAATTTGCTCATTTGAGCAAATTTTTAAAATTTCAAGATAATATTTACGTAAGAAATTTGTTAGAAGTGGATATTGGTTGGCAGTCATCGAATTCCTAATTTTATTCCATGCTTCTTCGTGTTCCTGATTTTTACGATTCGTTCCACTGCATCGCAGGCAAATGCACCGACACTTGTTGCGTAGGCTGGGAAATCGACATCGACGACGAAAGCGCCAAGCGCTACGCCAAAATCAAAGGTCCATTCGGAGAAAAGCTCCGCGAAAACATCGAGGACGGACACTTCAAATTGAGTCCTGGCGACCGCTGCCCGTTTTTAAGGCAAGATGGACTTTGCGACATGATTTGTCATCTTGGTGAAGACAGTCTCTGCGACATTTGCCGAGAGCACCCCCGCTTTGTCGAAGTCTACGGCGACATCATGGAAAAAGGGATTGGCCTCTGTTGCGAAGAAGGCGTACGCCTACTGCTCGAAAGCAAAAGCACCGCCACCTCGCCCATTGCATTTGTCGAACGCGAAATCGATGACGAGCCAGACGACATTCCTGACGATGCACTCGAAGCCCGCGATGCCATATTTGAAGAACGAAATCATTTATTCAAAATCTTAGCAGACCACAGCAAACCACTTAACGAACGTTTAATCGAGCTGCTAGACTTTGCCGTTGAAACAAGCGGCTTTGAAGATTTTGAACAAAGTTTTAACAGTAATCCAACAGAGTCAACCGATAGCGCAAGCAACACAAAAATTTCGAACAACATCCTCGGGTCGTGGATCGAAGTTTTGAGCAAAGGCGAAAGCTACGGGCCCGCTTGGGACAGCGCGTACAAAGAGTTGTTACAAAGCTCAACCGGTATGAGCGTCGGACTCTTCACCGATAGCGATGGTGAAAAAATCATAGCCTATTTGCTGTTCCGTTACTACGAAAAAAGCCTGTTCGACGGCAACAGCCTTACCAAAGTCGAATTCGCCATTTACTTCTGGATTATAGTGCAAAAATTAGGCCCCTTTTTAACCAAAATCGACGCCATAAAATTACTGAGCAAGCAAACTGAATACTCCGAAGAAATCATGGGCATTTTAGAGGAAGAATTCATGGAAAATCCGCTATTTTCGCCGGAGAATTTCAAGAGAATCTTGAGAGAATAGCGCCACCGCCCGAGAAACGTTATTTTTTACATTATTTTTGCCTTTTTTTGACGAAAATCACAATTAAGGCCCTTAATTTTTGGTATTTTACAACTGTTTAAATAGGATTCCCAGGGATTAACCCAAAGTCTTTAGGAGTATGAGAATGTTAAGTCGTATTTTCACATTGATCGCTTTTGCTGCAGCAATGAGTTTTGCACAGTTTGCACCGGAACCGCAAGTTGCCGATATTAAATTGATGATGGATTCCAAGACTGAGCAACCCATGAAAATGGACTTTTCCAAGCACCTTTCGGGCATCAGCGATCCGGGCATCATGTTCAGCCATTTCGCAAACCGTCCGCTGCTCATCTACTATTTCAGCCCCAAGTGCCCGCACTGCCAAAAGCACTTCCCCGAAATTCAGAATCTCATCAAGGAATATGAAGCCAAGGGACTTACGGGCATTGCCATCGGTCTGAACGGCGGCATCAAGAAGAACGACATCCGTCTCTTCATTGACCAGTACCACGCCGTCATTCCTGTATTCCAGGACACTGATAGTGAATTTGGACCAGCTTATGGCACCGGCTACATTCCGGTCGTCTACCTGGTGCAGAAGGACGGAACGTTCTACCGCTACGAAACTTTGAACGAAGCGAACATGAACCATTTGCGCGCTACGCTCAACACCATTTTGAAGAAGTAATAAGACTTGTCATTCCCCTAACGGGGAATCTCCATTTTTAAGCAGCCTCGGCCACCGTGCCGGGGTCGCCTTTTTTATGGGCTGTCGGCGGGAGGCACAAAGCACTGTTGCGCCGGCGGGAGGCACAAAGCTCTACGAGCTTTGTAGCATCTTCTTCGGCTCGGTCATGGGCAAGCAAGCTTGCCCGCGACGCTCGCCTTGCGAAGATGTCGAACCCACATGATATCGTCGTGGGTTCCGTTGAAAATATAAAAGGTTCGCGCGCCAATGGCGCACGAACCTTTTATACCGTCGGCGGGAGTCGAACCCACGACCCGTTGCTTAGAAGGCAACTGCTCTATCCAACTGAGCTACGACGGCATTTGTGAGCACACAATATAGTAAATAATTTGTTTTTTCGTCAATTCTCGCACAGTCCTTCCCCCAATCTCTCTAAAAAATTACGTAATCCCCATTGCCATTAGCGGGAGTTTTATCTACATTTATGCATGAATTTAAATATTTGCATAAACCTGTAGCGCAACGCATGGCATTGCCCCGCAAATCAACAGCACAAGGCCAATCGTTGCACGGAGATACAATGAAGATTATCGACATCCTGAAGCAAGACAAGATGAGCCTCTCCTTCGAGGTGTTCCCGCCTAAAAAAGAAACGAGTTTTGAAAACGTTAAAGCAGCTACCGAAGCAATTGCAAAGCTTAACCCCGCATTCATGAGCGTCACATACGGCGCAGGCGGCGGCGTGAGCCAGTACACGCTCGAAATTGCGAAGAATCTCAAGTACAATTTCAACATTCCGATGCTCGCCCACCTCACCTGCATTTCGAGCACCAAGGAAACCATCCACCAGCGCATCGAAGACATGAAGGCCGCCGGTATCAAGAACGTGATGGCCCTCCGTGGCGACCTCACGCCGGAACTCATTGCAAACGGCCGTGGCGATTGCGACTACCACCACGCTGTGGAACTCATCCGCGAACTCAAAGCCGCTGATGCAGACTTTTGCATTGGCGCTGCCTGCTATCCCGAAAAGCATCCGGAAAGCCCGAACCAGGCCGAAGACATCAAGCACCTCAAGGAAAAGGTCGACGCAGGCGCAGACTTTCTCACGACGCAGATGGTCTTTGACAACAACCTTTTCTTCAGCTTCCTTTACAAGCTCCGCGATGCAGGCGTGAACTGCCCGGTGCTCCCCGGCATCATGCCCATCACGAACGCAAACCAGGTCGAACGCGCCATCAAGCTTTCGGGCTCCTTCATGCCGCAGCGTTTCAAGTCGCTTGTGGACAAGTTCGGTAGCGATCCGGACGCCATGAAACAGGCGGGCATCATCTACGCCACCGATCAGATTATCGACCTCTATGCCAACGGCATCACGAACGTCCACGTTTATTCCATGAACAAGCCGGACGTCGCCGAAGGAATCCTCAAGAACGTCTCTGCCATCCTCGGCAAGAACTTTGCAGGGTAATTTAAAGACAAGATGCAAAAAGACCTGGCGGTAAGCCAGGTCTTTCAAAATTTATGATGGATAGTTTTTTAGGTTGCTAGTCCTTGATGCAACGGACTGAAAACCAGTCAACATTGAAGCCAGTGGTCAGTCTCACGTAATTATTGGCACTGGTCAATCTTATAAGGAATGAATCGTCATTACTATTTTCTGTAGAAGTCCAGAAGTATGCATTAGGGTAGTACTTATCATCGCTGTCATCGTAATAACCAGCAGGCAACGCCGAGAACAAGTAAGTATCAGTACCATTACCATTATTACCCCAACCATTCTTTGACTTGAGCAACTGGCCCACTTTGTTGTTATCTCGATCGTCACCTTTAAATCCCATAAAATAATGATCCACGTTGGAAGCAAGGATTCTCCACTCCGTTGTATCCGGCAAATGCCAGCCTGAGGGACAAATATTCTGTAAGTCTGTCCAAGTGTACAAGCGACCGTAGACGTCACAATTGCCACCGGACGTTTCGCTTCCGCCACCGCACTTGCTGTTTTCCGTTTCGTAGTTCAGGTTTTCGGCCATCCAAGTCTGTGCATTTTCACCCTCGCCGATAGTCACCTTTCTGTAAACGGTCACGCTACCATTATCGCGGGCATCACAGAAATGGCCCGTTGCATCAAACGAGACGTCGTCGCAAGTCGGCTTTCGCCATGTCCCGTTATCATACTTATACCAATTTTTCATGTATTTACAAAGTTCAGTCGTTTCATACACCTTACCGCAAGCTTCCTGTTCATCCTTGGCAACTCTCAGTTTGCCATTTTTGCAGATAAAATCATGAACACGGTCTGTCGTACCCTTGATGGTATAGTCATACAGCAAGCTAACAATATCCTTATCGGTGCAGCTATTGCCACTAATCAACTGCGCTTCTACCGCTTTCTTATCGGCTGTAGTTATATTATCGTCATTCCATCGGTATGTATTAGGAACTTGCGCCCAAGAAGAAGCCGAACCAATCAGGAGGTATGTCGTGTTGTCCCCCGGAACGTCATCGCAAATGCCGTGGTAGCTCATTCCACCAGTTAAATTTTGGCCATGCTTGGGGCACCATTCCTCAGCGGATACCGTTCGCCAGTTATGGCCAACATTGGCATCCAAGCAAACATACGCACCAGACACTTCTCCAAGAATGTTCGCCGTGCAAGCCAGTCTTAAAGACATTTCTTCTTCAGACCCCATAACCCATCCGCAAGATTTATAGGAGTTTCCATCCTTTTCACAGTCGCACTTGTAATAGTCAGCCTTGAAACTCTGCAAATTCTTTGAGATATCAATCATTACCGCTTCAGAGCATGTGCCAAAGAGTTCTTCAGGAGTCAATGCAATCCATTCATGGACGTGGTTACCATTGTCGTCCGTGCCGGTCGTTCTGCACTGGTAATCACCTTCTTCGTTCTTGGAACCTTCCTCGGCGCGGCCATAGTGGCAGGCGCCTATAGTGCGGTTTTCTGAATCCGTGGCGTTAATCCATGAATACATTTCCTGCTTGTCAAGATAATCGCACTTATAAGCGGCATAACCATCATCCTTAATTTCTGCCAAATTCATGACACTCTTGGTGCACGCACCATATTTTTCGTCTAATTCAGAATAAAGTCTCCACCTCTTTCCATCGCAGACAACTTTAGCAAAGCCAGTCGTTGTAGCAAGCATTGCTTCTCTTAAATTGAACGTTTTTTCAGTACCGGCATTATTGTCGTTACATTCACCGAATCGGCCATCGTTCATGATTTCCGACACTGTTTTGCCGTTCTTCGACACCGTTGTTTCTGCAATAGCATCCGTAATGCCCGGGTTTACAACTTCTTCCCAACCACAATCTTCACCATTGCACTGGCAAATTGCATTGAATACTTCATCTTCAATAGAATAGGAGAACATTGTATGTGCAGCAGCGAGCGTTGCACTGCACTCTTGTTCCGCCGTTGCAGCGCCAACGACCCAGTAAGTTATCGGGAACCAAGTTTCAGAAACATCGAAATACTGGAAGTAGCGGAAATAGCCATCTTCGACATCGGACTTCAAAACTTTTCTGGATTTTTCACCATCGTCAGAGCCCTTGTAAACCTTAGCCTTAGTTGCATCAAGCTTATACACGTCAACAAAGCCATACTGCACTATCTTGTAATAAGCGGCATCTGTTTCGTTCCAGACGTTTGTTTCGCAATCATAATTTCCGTTCTGCCAGCAGCTCCATCTATAGAAGTTTGCATCGATAAGCATGGCGAGGTAGTCCACAAAATACATACTGCGTTCCTTGCCAGCGTAAGTCGTTTTGACGGCAGTATTGAAGTTGCCGTTTTCGCCAAAGACTTTGCGGTAGGCGTTATAAACAGCGTTAAAGCTTGGAGTTTTTTCGCTTTGGTCAATAAGGGCCATCACCCAGACGATGCTATTGAATTGTTCAGCCAAGCCGAGCTGATCCGGAACAAAGTGTTCGAAAGACGGATATTCGTCACTATCCTTATTTTGCAAATAAAGTGCGGCAGCAAGTTCCTTGTTAGCAAGTTTGCTAGCTTCGGCAAAATCTTTACCAGCATCCACCAAGTTCTTTACACGAGCAGCCTTGTAGTCCGTCAAGAAGTCCACAACAACCGTGTCAGCATCTTCGGACAAATCCACATAGGCACTGTAGATAACATCCGTAGCATTAGAACCGAATCCGCCAAAAGAATTGAACGCGTTGTTGGTCAAGTTCAACTTTATACGGAACTGAGCAACAGGGGTCGTCAGGTTCGTCACATCAAGGTCACCTTCAAGGCGCGCAACCTTGTATTTCATAGTCCTTTCATTAGCTTCTTCGATTGTCACCAAAGAATGATTTGCCGTTGCAAAGAGGTCCGTAACAAACAACTTTCCAGTCGCATCGAACTTTTCGTCGAGGTCCGTGACGGTCAATTCCGCATGGTCGCCACCCTTGAGGTCCTTCCAGATTTCTTCGTAGATGTCTTCGGAATCCGCTTCCTTCGTGGCCTGCACCGGGAAGCGCACCACCACATGCTTCTTATAGACTTTGGCGAGGTTTTCGTTCACGACCGTGAACGGGAATTCCATCTCGGTTTCGGCATCGCCGCACTTGATGGTCACGGTGATAATAGCCTTTTCATTATCGCGATCCGTCTTGGTGATTTCGCATTTTTTGCCATCGATTTCAGAGTTTCAGCTGCTGTAAGCATCATTGAAACTCTTATTGACATCTTCGCCAAACTTGTCCGTTGCGCTGCTCAAATTCTTGAGAGCTTCATCAACATCATTCTGATTCTTGGCAGAAGCAGAGCTCAAATTGCCGATAGCATCGTTAGCATCTTTCTGACTTTTTGCAGAAGCAGAACTCAAGTTGCCGAGAGCATCGTCAACGTCTTTTTGGTTCTTTGCAGAAGCAGAGCTCAAGTTCTTGAGAGCCTCATCAAGTTCCTTCTGATTCTTGGCAGATGCAGAACTCAAGGCATCCTTGATAGCCTTGTTGATTGCTGCCGTGTCGGCACTTACACCATTTTGACCGTTGGTGCCGTTAGTACCATCTGTACCGTTATTGCCGTTGGTACCATTTTTACCATCGGTTCCATTCTTTCCGTTATTACCTTCTTTACCATCGGAACCGTTTTTACCATCAGAACCATTTTTACCGTTGGCGCCATCCTTACCATTATTCACAACGCCAATTGTATCGCCGTCGCATATAATGGCATATCCGGACTTGTCCTTAAGTTCCTTGGATTCGCAACGATACTTGATAGCATCCTTGTCGCTCATGGCAACCCATTCACCGTCCGTACAGGCATACATCGTGGCCGTCGACTTGACAAACGCCATGGAGCCTTCACGTTCTTCGTTACACTTTTCGTCTTTCAACGAATTGACTGTAACAAACTGGTCTTCGGAAACTAATACGTCATCACCGCAGGCGGTAATGCCAATTGAAACCGCAAAAGCGGCCATACCTAACTTAAGGCAATGTTTTTTCATACCACTGTTTTTCTGGTTCATTTTTATTTGTAAAGAAGGTATTTTTTTAAAGTTATAAAAAAAAAGACTTTGCTCGAAACGAGCAAGGTCTTTTTTTGTGAATATTACGGATTAGCGGCAGGTGCTGCCGGGGCCGGCGCACTTGTCTTCGCCGGCGCAGCTTCAGCTGCAGGCTTCGGCGCTTCCGCAGGCGGAGCGGCCTTGGCCTTGATTTCTTCAGCCTTCGTTTTCACTTCGGCTTTCAGTTCTTCAACGGCCTTAGCGGCTTTTGCCTCAATTTCCTTTTTGCGCCTAGAACCAGCCTTCGATGCCGACCTCACCTTCTTTGTCGGATCCACTTTGAGTTTCACCTTCACTTCGGGCTTGGATTCCGGTTTCACCTCGGACTTTGTCGGAGGCGGCACGGCTGTGCTGTCGTTCAAAAGCGAATCAGACGGTGCAGCCACGGTGCTATCGCCTTCGGTGTAGTAACCGAACGGGATGAGTTCCACGCGGCGGTTCTTGGCACGGCCTTCGTCCGTTACGTTATCAGCAATAGGCACGCGAGTACCAAAGCCGATTGCACGGAGACGTTCGCCAGGAATACCCTTCGACTGGAAGTAATCCGTCACAGAGTGAGCACGATCTTCAGAAAGCTTCTGGTTGTAATCTTCAGTACCCACGATATCCGTATGGCCCTGGACTTCAAGTTTCACTTCTGGAATCTTTTCCAAGAGAGCGATAATGTCATCCAAAGTCGGGTAACTGGACTTCAAGAGCTTTGCCGAGTCGAATTCGAACTGGATACCCTTCTTGAGGTAATCCAAGTCTTCCTTACGACGCAACGGGCAACCACGCTTATTCACCTTGATTCCCGGGAGCGTATTCGGGCACTTGTCGCGGTAATCCGGCACGCCATCCTTATCGGTATCAAGCGGGCAACCATCAGCATCCACGGCAACACCTTCCGGCGTATTCGGGCACTTATCCGGTCCATCAAAGACTCCATCCTTGTCGGTGTCGAGCGGGCAGCCAACAGAATCAACCTTGACGCCCTTCGGCGTATTCGGGCACTGATCCTTGTAATCCAGCACGCCGTCTTCGTCCGTATCGAACGGGCAACCGACGCTGTCCACAGGCACACCCTTCGGCGTATCCGGGCACATATCCTTATAATCATAGACGCCATCTTCGTCCGTATCGAACGGGCAGCCGACGCTATCCACAGGCACGCCCTTCGGCGTATCCGGGCACTTGTCAAGACCGTCAAAGACCTTGTCTTCATCCGTATCGATACCGCAGCCGTCTTCGTCCACGACAATCGGCGGGAACGTATCCGGGCACTTGTCCTTGCGGTTCTTTACGCCATCGTTGTCGTCGTCACCGTCAAAGCCAAACGTCCACGTAAGCTTTGCGATACCGGCAATAAGCGGCTGGGACACATAGCAATAACTGGCGCGGTAGCCATTTTCACCCTTGTACTTGATCTGGAAATCCTTGCAGTTGTCCATGGCATCTTTTCGATCATAGCCATCAACAAGGTTCCCAATACCGATATCGATACCAGCAGCAAAGTCAATGTTGAAGAACGGAATCTTCACATTGATACCCGGCGTGAGTACCATCGGGTCGGTAATCGGGCTGAACGGATACGCATCGTTACCAAAGCGCATTTCGCCACTGAATTCAAGGAACGGCTGGAAGTAATCATTCACGAGCCAGTTCACGCCAGTGCTATAGACAAGCGTGTTCGAGGCATCGCCAAAGCCGATCATGAGTCCAAGAGAAGAATTCCACGTCAGCGGAACTCCCTTCTTGGTATAGTCTACGGCGACAACACCCGTAAGGCCGAGCATTACGCTGTTTGCCGTGTAGGCATACGTCGGGCCACCTTCGTTATCGAGGAACCAGGCGTGACGCGGACGCATACCCACGCCCTTCCAACCGGTCGGGAGCGTAAGGTCGACAACAGCTGCGGTCGTCATGTAATCCGGGCCAAACAAATGCGGTGTGCGGTACTTGGCATAGAACTGCAAGTCGCCGAGGCCACCCTCGCCCATGTGAGCGCGGATAGCTTCACCGGAGTAATCCTTCGCGTGGTCATAGTAAATCGGGAGACTTACAGAAATGTCCAAGTCATCACGCAGACCGAACGTGAAGTTGAAATTACCGGCCAAAGCACCGTCAATACGGCCCTTTTCCATGCGGGCATCCCACACATCGAGATGCTGGGTACGTCCAAAGCGGTCCGTAAACAAGGCGCCACGAGTATAGCCCCAGTTATCGGTTGCTATGGTACCACCCGTACCCACACGGAAGTGGAAAAATCCAATCGTATTCGCATCTTGCTGGTGGAGGCCGGTTTTACCCCCCAGGAGACCGGTCTGAGCAAAGACCGCCGCCTGCGCAAGTGCGAGAATCAAAGCAAGTTTTTTCATACTGTTAGATTATCTCAGCGATTAGACTCCATTACCCCAACTCCATCCTCCAGTATACAAGCCACAGTACCCAACCAACGGTTGTCCATCGGGTTCAACACCTTCAGGCCATGTTAAACCAGACGGAGCAAAGCATGTTTCATCATACACATTATATTCCCATTGCTGACAGCCGGCATCATCCTCTGCACAATCATTAGGATGTTCTACAGCAGCAATTGCTTCGTAGCTACATTCATCCCAGCCTCTATTGAATTTCAACTTCTTGTCGCAATACTGTTCAGCCGTAGTTATGGATGCATCCATTTTCCATTCACCATCGGCCTGGTCGCAATAGAAGATTTTATTATTCACGTAAGGTTCGCCAAAAGCACAGTCAAAGCTAGAAGATGCACTTGCAGGTTCTAGACCTTTTATGTAGCAATGTTTATTCTTCGTAGCACAGTATTCCTTAACGGTATACCACTTGTCAGAATAGGACTTGTATCCATCGTCATCATAGTCATAATAGCGGTCATAAGTGCTGCCGGCAGCAGTTCTAATGTACTTAGGAGCACCGTTTTCATTGCACATTCTGTCTCTTGTTGTAGAAGACGAAGAACCATCATCATAAACTAAATAATCAAAGTTTGCATTGTAAGAGCAATAATCATCTAAACCAAATTCATGCCAATCGTCTCTGACAACAGAAGCGACAACCTTAGTCTTCTCGGTAGCCCCCGGGAGCAGAACTTCCGTGACAAATTCGATTAAGGAAACATGTTCTGCAGTTTCTTGCTTGTAATCAGTCATATTGGCGAGGAGGTTCAACTGTTCCATCGCGGTAATGCACGTTTCTGCATTATCATCAGTGCATGAACCCGGTTCAGCAGGAGTCAAGCCACGGATTGTTTCAACAGAAGTTTCTTTACAAGTGAAATCGTTCCCTTCGTAAGTGCAGAAATAGATCTTATGATCCGTATAGCCATCCATGAATATATAGTAGCGATTACCATAAACGATACCAGAACGGTCGCTGTACACCCAGCTGATATACCCTTCTACGTTCATCCAATTCAGGAAAGTACCCTCAGAATTACGGACATAGAGCGTTCCATCGAATTCGCACTTTTCTCCAAATGTTTTGCCACTAAGATCTTCGTTAGCAACAATCTTCTTTGTTGCAGAGATGTTGTTCGTCACCGTACCATTGATTTTCACGTTGTCCTTGCAAAACTCATCCACTTGAGTATCCATCCATTTGGGAACATTGTTTCGATCATGATTGCAAGTTTTATAACCGACACCATCACTTCCTTCTTTTTCATACGTAGCGATGTCACCCTGATTGTCCAAAGAGCAATGTTGATCACCAAGAAATTCACCATCATATTCTTCACTCCAGGAATGAGAAGAAGTTGAACTACCTGGTGCGTATTCTCGGCAGATATAATGATTGTCACCAACTTTTTTAACTTCATTTTTACGAGCTTCAACACAAGCTTGATTGAATTCAACATCCATATCGCTAGCAGAAACCCACTTATAAAAATCTACTCCGTCACCGTTAAAGACATGATCGCACTTGTAATAACCATAGCCGGTCATCGTAGAAAGCATAAGCTCCTTCAAATTGAGCTTCACGAAGTTTTTCTCATCATTCTTCATGATTTCTTCATTGCAAGCACCAAGTGCATCGGCAAGGATTTCTTCATCGTTCTTGTAGACAGAAGATGATGAAGCAGAAGACGGAAGTCTCTTTTCTTGCAAAGAACAGACTTCGTCAGAGCCTTCACAACGAGGATTCTGCACGCACTCAAATTCATAGGTAGCCCATGGTTCAGACCCATGTTCCCTAGTAAAGCCTGTGTATCCTTCTTCACGACCTTCGCAAGCATCCACCAAGTTCCATGCGCAAAAATCATAATCGCAATTGCACTTTAAGCTGAAATCAAGCTTTTCAGAAGTAATGGCTATAATCTCACCTTTTTTTGCAGATGTACATTGACCATTTTCAGCAGTAGCTGCTACGGTTTCTATAAAGTAATTACCACTACTTACAACCGGGAACCATACTTCCTGCTTGGTATCGTACTTGAAGTAGGTAAAATAGCCATCATCAACAGAAGTCTTCTGGATCTTGTAACCATCTTCAAAATCCGTTGCAGCCTCTACATCAAGTCTGTAAACCTCTTTAAAGCCCTTCTGCAAAATCTTGTAGTACTTATCGTCCCTGTCGGAATTATAGTCTTCATAGATATAGTCAAAGCACATACCTTCACAGTAATGATACTTATCAAAGTTTGCGTTGATGAGCAAGGCGAGGTAGTCCACAAAATACATGCTCTGTTCACGGCCATCGAACAGCGTCTTCGCCCCCTTCTTGAAGTTACCTTCTTCTGCGAAAATCGTACGGAAGTCGTTGTAGGCCTTGTTCACATTCTTAGCGACATCGGCCTGGTCGACCAAAGCCATAATCCAGAATACGCTATTGAAGTATTCGTTCAAGTCCACTTTGTTCGGCAGATAATGTTCAAACTGCGGGTAGTCTTCGCCATCCTTCTTCAAGTAAAGGGCCTTAGCAAGTTCATCGTTAGCCTGCAAGAGAGCATTATCAAAATCTCTGCCATTCTTCAGCAAGTACTTCATGCGGGCTGTCTTGTAGTCGGTCAAGAAGTCAATGACAACCGTATCCGTTGCATCGAGAACATTCGGATCCTTGTCGGTCAAGTCCACAATCGTGTTATAGGCAAAATCAACAGTCGAGAAATTGAGACCGCCGAGGTTCATCTTCACGCGGAGTTCCACAATCGGGTTTGTCAAGTTCGTCACATCGATGTCGCCTTCGAGACGCACAACGTTGTACTTCACTTCTCTCTGGTTGACTTCTTCAACCGTCACGAACGGCTGGGAGGCAGAAGCCACGAGGTCAGAGACAAACACCTTACCCGTTGCATCGTACTTCTTGTCGAGGTCGATGATGGAGAGTTCGGAATACTTGCCGCTCTTCAGGTGAGACCAGAGTTCTTCGTAGATGTCGTCAGAATCGGTCTTCTTTTCACTCATCACCGGGAGGCGAACCACCACGTGCTTTGTGAACTTCTTTTCGAGATTTTCGTTCGGGACCGTGAACGGGATTTCCATCTTGGTTTCAGCTTTACCGCACTTGATGGTCACAGTGATGATAGCCGTTTCGTCGTTGCGTTCCGTATTGACGATTTCGCACTTTTTGTTTTCGAGTTCAGCGGTCCAGCTGCTGTAGGCATCGCTGAACTTGTCATCGAGATCTTTGCCATACTTGTCCGTAGCAGAGCTCAAGTTCTTAAGGGCGTCATCGACATCCTTCTGGTTCTTGGCAGAGGCGCTGCTCAAGTTGCCAAGAGCATTGTCAACGTCCTTCTGGTTCTTGGCAGAAGCGCTGCTCAAGTTACCGATAGCGTTGTCAACGTCCTTCTGGTTCTTGGCAGAGGCGCTGCTCAAGTTCTTGAGAGCTTCGTCAATCTGCTTCTGGTTGTTGGCAGATGCAGCGCTCAAGGCATCGTTGATAGACTTCTTGATAGCGGCGGTATCGACACTTACACCGTTCGTACCGTTGGTGCCGTTCGTACCATTTGTACCATTCGTACCATCATTACCGTTGGTACCGTTCTTTCCGTTAGTACCGTCTTTACCGTTGGTACCATCCTTACCATTAGAACCATCTTTACCGTTGGTACCGTCCTTACCGTTGGCACCATCCTTACCGTTGTAGACCACACCGATAGTGTCAGTGCCATCGCAAACAATCGCAATACCGGACTTATCCTTGAGTTCCTTGGATTCGCAACGGTACTTGATGGCATCCTGGTCCTTCATGGCAATCCATTCGCCTTCAGAGCACAGGTACATCGTGGCCTTGGACTTCACAAAAGCCATGGAGCCTTCGCGTTCTTCGTTACACTTTTCGTCATTCAACGAATTGACGGTAACAAACTGGTCCTCGGAAACTAACACGTCATCACCGCAAGCTGTAATGCCGAGAGAAACAGCAAAAGCGGCCAACCCCAATTTAAGATATCGAGAGTTCATACTCATTATCCTATTTTTTTATGTTTTTTTTGTTTTGTGCGCAAAGATAGCTTATTTTACTAGAAATTCAAAGGGAACTTCACATAATCCGTTTGGATTAGTTGTCAAGACAAAACGACCAATTTCAAAGAAAAATCAACCAAAATAGTCGGTTTGTAAAGAAAATGAGGTCTTTTGGAGCAAAAAAGAAACCAACAGACGCTTTTTTAACTATGCTTTATGTATATTCAAGGCATGGGCATCGTGGATGCTCGAATTTTTAAAAGAAAGGTTAATAATGCTCTCTTATCAAGACGCCTACAAAATCGCGACCGATGTCCACAAAGGTCAACAGGACAAGGCCGGTGGTCCATACATCGATTTTCTCCAGAACGTCGCCGATTATCTTAAAAACAAAGGCGAATCCGAAGATGTCCAAGTTCTCGCTATTTTGCAGGATTCCATTACATCTGCTACCCAAAAAACTCCGGACGACATGATCAAGATGGGTGTTCCGGCCGACATGGTCGATCTCATCCAAAAGATGACCTACCACAAGAACCAGTCCTGGATTGACGAATACAGCTGCCACCTCATGGAAAAGGGTGTGCCGGCCGAAGACGCCACCTACGACGCACGCGAAAAGGACTTTGTCCGCTTTGTCGAAACGCTCAAGGACAATCCGACAGCAGCAAAGGCAAAGAGCGCTATCTTGAACGTGCTCATGGACGACAAGTACATCCACCGCCAGGAACGCCGCGAACTCAAGACGAAGTTCCGTCTCAAGAAGTACAAGGCAGCCATCCAGGCATTGGGAGTATAGTCCCCTCGGCAAGCTCAGGGACCTTACAATGCGTCGGAATGCCGCAAGGCAACACAATGCGTCATCCTGAACGGAGAACCGAAGGTTCGAAGTGAAGGATCCAGTCACATTTTAAATGTCATGCCGGCCACTGCGCCGGCATCTCTTTTTTAAAACCCTCGCGCAGAGGGTCTTTTTTTTGCGCGGGCTATTTCAGCACTACGCGTTGGCTCATTCCATCGACACGCACGATGTAGGCGCCAGATTCCTGCAAGGTGACACTTGTTTCGCCATTCGCAGGAATCGCTTTCGACATAACATGGTGACCGAGCGCATCGAACACCTGAACGGTTCTGCCCTTCGAAGCATGCAACGTGATGGTTCTGCCCTGCACCGCCATGCGGAATCGCTGATGGGCAATCACCGGCAAGCTCGTTTTTGCAGACGAACTGCTCGACTTGACAGAAGAGCTAGACGAATCAGCCTTCTTGCTACTGCTAGACGGAGCCTTGACGCTCGACGAAGAACTCTTTGCGGTCGAGGACGACGACTTAATGACATTGCTGGAAGACGAGCTGTTTACCGCCGAGGAAGACCACTTAGAATCACTGGATCCTTCGCTTGAGCTCAGGATGGCGTTGCTAGAAGACGAGCTGCTTGTTGCCGAGGACGAGGAAGAAACAGCGGAACTTGACGAAGACGGTTCTACGCTATAAGACATGCCGAACGCAACTTCGTCAAACACTGGATACGTATCGCTCTTTTTCCACACATGCCTATTTTCAACCGTCTTGCCGGAAGTGTTCAACAATTCCACAAACTCATCGGATTGCATGTACTTCGTGCTGAGCGGGCTTGTTAAAACGAAATTGATCTTATAATACTCATCTGCCTCAAAACCAAGCACCTCATCAATCTCGATACATCCCCTTTCTTGAGTGAAGGCGGAATCGTTATAAACCAATACGGCAAATTCAGGTTCGGTAGCATTTGCACATTCATCCATAACAGCAATCGGGTTCGCTTTAGGGGCTTTTACCGGGGCTGCATTATAGACGTTCTTAAAAGCAATATTGGTAACGAGATAGGAGTGATCAAAACCTGCAACAGACGAATGAGCTTTTGCCGCAAGTCCATATATACCACCAGCGGCCACTTCCGACGAGACTTCGCCCCAGTTATAGGCATCATCTAAAACAATGTCGGATCCCATCATTCCCAAAAGACCACCGACAAAAATCTCTCCACTATTTCCGACAGCCTTTACAGAGCCCGTATTCGCAATCATGCGACCATTACCTAAAGAGCCAGCAACACCACCAAGATAAGACACAGAGTTACTTTCAGCGACATCCAACGAGACACTTCCCCCATTGAAAGCGTTCTCCAAATAACCACATTCGCCGCAAACTCCACCCAGTTGACTCCATTTACCCGTCGTAATCCCATCGATACGGGCATAGTTTACACCCTTCACAATAGAATCCGCTTTGGCAGCAAGGCCTCCAACAGAACCAGCCCCAACGACATAGCCTTCGTTAACGCAATCCTTGAGCGTTTTCGCTTCGCCTACAAGACCGCCAACAAGAACGTCTTTCGAACTATCATATTTTTTTGAAGGATTCGACTGTACAAATTTGACACTGCCCTCATTCTTGCCAGAAAGGACATTCGCCCTGGCAGCGATACCGCCAAATCTGATGTTTTCAAGCTTTGAAGAAGAAGAATCTACAAACGTAATGGCACCTTTGTTCAGGGAATTCTTAACATTGATTCCGGTACGCAAATAGTCTCCGGCCAAAATACCACCGAAATTAATACCACCGCTAAGTTCATTTGCAACAACAACGACGGTAATATCACCATAATTGGCACAAGAATCAATACCATTAGCACCAATGGCTAATCCGGCAACATACGCCGGTGCACCCACTCTTGCATAAATTTTTCCGTAGTTTTTGGCCCCTTTAATCAAATCGGCTCTATTATCCGTCACAATCCCTGCAAGTCGGACACTTATGGTTCCATCGTATTCGATATCGCCCTCATTTGTGCTATTCAAAATGTTTCCCGTAGTGCCATTGATTAACGTAATTCCGGCGACACTAGTGATCTTCGAACCACTGCCTTGAACCTTGATATTCCCGAGATTGCGGCTATTGCTGATAGTTCCTCGATTTTCATAGGCGATTCCCGCAACAGACACCGGATTATTCCCCGCAGAAAGATCATAATTGCTGTAATTGACGCAACTATCTATAATAGAGAATCCAGTTTCATATCCATAATTCAACGACACAAAGCCGCTAATCCGTATCTCATCCATCTGGTCCATAACACCCTTTCGAAGCGACGATTTTGAAATCATTCCTCTATTGGTATCTACAAAAGCTCCATGACCTGTAACAAGATAATTGACCAGATGCACATCCCTTATCGTACCATAGTTCGTACCAAACAGGGCTCCATTCAAACCGTAAATATTATGTCCATTGCCATTAAAAACATAACCTTTGATATATCGACCATATTCCGAAATCGTCTTCAACTCACGCGTCATTACCGATAACGAATCCTTCCCCATCACAATATCATTGACAAGCGCGGCCCGTTGCGTAAAGGAGGCTCCAGTCGACAAGTACCACGCCAATTCCGACGGAGTGAAAATCGCAACGTAAAGCGAAGTATCGAGGTGCATACGCCATTTCGGAACGCTCAGTTCGCCATTCCAGCCAATCGTAGTCGGGTCCGGGCGGTTCACGACCAAAGAAGGATCCTTGATTGTCTTGGAATACTTGGCATAAATGGTCGAAGGAGCATTGAACACAGTCGTCTTCGTCACGGTTTTTCCCGTGGAATCAACCCAGCTATCAAAATAACGACCTTCCGTAGAATAAGCAGGCGGCAAATCGACAATATGTCCCTTGGCATCCGTCAAAGCATAGGACACAAAAACACTATCATCGAGGTCAATTCGGTAAACGGGCAAATGCGTAGAATCGCTAAAAATCGGATAGCCGCCATCATAGCTCCACGTCAGTCTCGGATGTTCTGCTTCATCATAAGCAATTCGAGACTTGCCATCGTCACGGTCCGCTTCATTCAGTTTGTCGGCAAATTCAACGGACTGCATTTCCTTTGTCGATAACGCAAAGGACTCTTTTACCCGATTCCCCTCACCCTCTACACCAACCAATTTAACTGAAGGTTGCAACGTAGAATCAAAAGCCGAGGTAATAATCGTACCCTGATTGTAGCCAACAACTCCACCCACCACATCCTTCGCAGTCACCTTGGATGCATAAGAGTACGAAGACGAAATCGCGCCAAGATTTCTTCCGCAGATTCCACCAACCGTATCCCCTTCCAACGTTCCACGATTGACGACCTGGCTGAGCCCCCTATCCGTCATACCAGAAATACCACCAACAACCTGCCCTTTCACAAAGCCTTCGTTAATGCAAAGCGTAACGGGACCGGCATTGCCGATAATTCCTCCAGCGAAGATTCCTTCCACGCGACCCTTGTTCACACTATTACGGACTTTAGAACCGTAACCAGCAATACCGCCCGCATACAGTTTCTTTGTCGATATATCGCCTGAATTTTCGCAATAAGCGATATCGCCATATCCACCGCCCGTGCCAACAATGCCGCCCATCATTCCGACATCGCCCGAAACAGCCCCCGTATTCTGGCTATAGGCTACAGGAGCATTAGACAATCCAGCAATTCCGCCGACTCGGGCATCGTTGTAAAGTTCGGGAGACTTGGATGTAATATTCCCTGAATTGGAGCAATAAGTAACCGAATCGTAGGAACCCTCGGTTTGTCTAAGGATTTCGCCTGCAATACCGCCCACGTTTTGACTTTCGAAGAAAGTCACATCAACATCGCTTGCATTGGAACAGCTATCAATCCAACCCTTCAGCAAACCAACAATGCCACCAATCGAAACTTCATCTACGCCTACGTAGTAGTCTCCCTTTTCTTCGTCTTTGATCATTGTTTTCTGAAGAACTTCGATCTTTATCGCTCCGCCTCGGGTATGAACGTTGTGAATATTCGAATACTTAGCATACCCGACAAGGCTACCGCCATAAAAATCCCCGGCCCTATAAGTGGAATCCGCTTTCATCGAGACCTTGTAATTCGCGAGGGTCACGTTTTTCAATTCGGTATGTTCCACAAACCCAAACAATCCGAAAATGGAATCGGACTGGGTCGTTAAATCGAGACCGTAAATAGTATGGTTCTTGCCATCGAAAATCATCTCGCCGATGCGTTTTTCATTTTTGCCGATTGGAATCCACGGGTGTTCCGAGACGGAATTTTCGTCTTTTCCGAACACGAGGTCGTTATCCAATAAGACAACGCCGCGCCATGGGATATTTTCAGTAGCTTTTTCCGGATTTTCAGCCGGATCAACGGTATTTACCAGCTGCGCCAAACCCGCCAACTGTTCCGGCGTAGAAATATGGTAAAGCGGCAGCGAAGCTTCATAATGAAAATCTTCATAATCATAAAAAATTACGGTATCCCGAGCCGAGGGAACCTCAGCCGTCCCATCCCAAGCCGCAAACGAAAACGACGAAAAACAACAAACAGCCCACAAAAAGGCCGATTTTACCCGAACCAACATGGATTCCTCCTTATTTCGATAGAAATAATAATTTGTTTCTAGAAGAAAAACAATCCTTTTGAAGTTATAACAGCCCATAAAATCTTTTTATTGACACAGATATAGCCGGATAGAGCGGTTTTTGCTATTTTTACCCCGTAATTTTTAAATTGGGTTCACGCCCAAGACAACCCCTAAAAAGGAACACAACAATGGCAAATAAAGTCTATAACTTTAGCGCAGGACCGTCGGTCTTGCCGGAACAGGCACTCAAGGAAGCATCTGCTGCATGCATCGACTTCGAAAACAGCGGCATCAGTATCCTCTCCATGAGTCACCGTTCAAAGCCGATTGAAAACATGTTCGCCCAGACGGAACAGTACCTCCGTGAATTGATGGGCATCCCGGAAGATTACGACATCGTGTTCCTCGGTGGTGGTTGCTCACTTTTGTTCTGCATGCTCCCGATGAACTTCCTCAACCAGGACGCTACGGCCGACTATGCTTTGACCGGCGTTTGGGCAAACAAGGCTTACAAGGAAGCTAAGCAGTTCGGTAACGCTCTCGCCGCTTGCGACACCAAGTCTGAAACTTACAGCCGCATCGACAAGAACTTGAAGCTCAGCGACAACGCTTCTTACCTCCACGTGACCGCCAACAACACGATTTACGGTACGGAATGGCACAACTTCCCGAAGCCGAAGTCTGGCTTCCTCATGGCTGACGTGAGCTCCGACTTCCTCGCCCGTAAGATCAACGTGTCTGACTTCGGTGTCGTCTATGGCGGCGCTCAGAAGAACATCAGCTGCGCTGGCGTGACTGTCACGATCATCAAGAAGGGCCTTCTCGGCAAGGTGAACCGCACCATCCCGACCATGCTCAACTTCCAGACCCACATCGACGCTGCCAACATGTTCAACACTCCTCCGGTCTTTGCCGTGTACGTGATGAACCGCACCCTCAAGTGGCTCAAGGATTTCGGTGGCGTGGACGCTATCGAAAAGGTGAACCGTTCCAAGGCTGCTCTCCTCTACAGCGCACTCGACAACTCCAAGGTGTTCGTCGGTACGGCTGCTAAGGAAGACCGTTCCATCATGAACGTTCCGTTCGTGTTCAACAAGGACGTCGTTGCAGCCGACAAGGCAGACGATCTCGCTAAGGAATTCCTTGAATTCGCTAAGGCTCGCGGCCTCCAGCAGCTCAAGGGTCACCGCTCTGTGGGTGGCTTCCGTGCTTCGATCTACAACGCTATGCCGGTCGAAGGCGTGCAGGCTCTCGTTGACTGCCTCGGCGACTTCGAAAAGAAAGTTCTCGGTTAATCGACGAGAATGCCGCGCCCCGCGCGGTATAGCGCATTTGAAAAAGTCCCGGCCTAGCGCCGGGGCTTTTTCGTTTATTCTGTTTAAGGGAGATGCCCGATCAAGTCGGGCATGACAAAAAAAACAAAGGCGGGCATGACAGAGCGTGCCGGCAGAAGGCACGGGCGCATA
>NZ_FSRT01000006.1 GCF_900143015.1 Fibrobacter sp. UWB11
ATCGAGTGAGGGTCACACCCGTTCCCATCCCGAACACGGAAGTTAAGCCTCAGATCGCCGATGGTACCTGGCCCCCGGGCCCGGGAGAGTAGGTCGCCGCTGGATTCACGCCCCGCTTGCCGAAACACGGCGAGCGGGGCTTTTTCTTTTTATACAGCACGTGGCGCTTCCCCGGGAATTCCCGTTCCCGCGCTGTCACCCCGCACCTGTTGCGGGGCCGCCCTGCACGGTTCCCCTTGCATACACGGTTCCAGTCGCAATTTTGTATATTCCGTACAAATGTCCAGACTTTCCGCATACATCCTGTTCCTCACCCTTTTCCTCCTTGCGGCCTGCGACAGCGCGAAGAAGGATTTCATGACCCCGAATCCGGACGAACCCGTTTTGGATGTTGGTCTCGATGAATATTCGTTGAACGGAACGGTTCTTGGTAAGACCGCTACCGATGTTTCCGCTAATCAAGAGCTCTTGATTGTGCCTCTTGATGATGGGCTAAAAAAGATAAGAGTGTTTGAACAAGAGGAAGCTTTAAAAAACAAGCAACCGGTTGATGAATGTATTAAAGCCAAGTTACATGTCGATGAAAATCTTTCTTTCGGTGATTTCTATAAAATCATTGCTACAATGTTTTTTGAAGGTTTTTCGACAATTGATTATGTGATCGGTGACAATTTCAAGGATGTGTACGATGTGAAATTGCCTACATGTTCTAGTCTTAGTATTTGCTTCTCTTTTATTGTTAGGCACATGCCTAAATTAAGATATAAGTTTGGACGAGACCGCTCTAAGTTATCTCTTAATGAAATATTGAGTGCAGATAATGATAAGAGAAAATATGAGATAGACTGCGTTAAAGATTATAAGGCTTTGGATTTGATGTTGACCTTTTATGCCTCAAAAGATGACAAGACTTATGTTTTAAGTTTGAATGAAGAGGCTTTGAAAGAGAACGGTTCTTTTGACGGATTTAAGTTCTATAGCTTTAATAACCTAGCGGACTTGTGGAAATTCATTGCGGAAATACAATCTAAGGAGAAATTTCTTCATAAAAGCGAACAAAATAAACAACCTAAATGCGCTTGGAATTTAGTGGGAAATCAGATGATGCTATTTTTCCCAAAAGATGTGTTAATGAAGGATGTCGCCCCTTTAATCAAAGGATTAAATGCATACGGATATAATGGGGATAGGATTGCATTTTCGGTAGCGCTTTGGTGAAAAAAAAGCTATTCTTTGTCTCATGAATCCTAGAATATCCTTTGTATTGCAGATGTCGCCATCGACCTCGTATGAAAACCTTGAGGCGGTCGCGCGTAACTTGCTCGAAGGGATGAATGTTCTTCTGAATTCGGAACAGGTAAAGTGCTCCATCTTTTTGGATGGTCCTGTGATTGAGGCGCTTTACAATGTGGCAAAGCCGTTGATGTTCGGTAAGATTCAGAATGCGATTCGCAATGGGGTTCTCGAATTTTTGGGCGGTGGCTATTATGATCCTATGTTGCCGCTTTTTCCGGAAGATTTGCAGACGATGCAGCTGGAGTTGCATCGCGACTACTTGAAGAAGGTGCTTGGCGCAGAACCGCAGGGGTATTTCAATTCCTCGCTGGTGTGGGAGCCGGGCATGGCCGATGTTTTGGAACGCTCTCGTTTTGATTATGCACTTGTGACGGAAGCGGCTGTGCAAGATGCGCTTGGTCGCTCGACGCCTGTATCTGGCTGGTTTACGCTTGAAGATCGTGGTGCGCTTATCCGCATTGTGCCTGTTTCCGAGGTGCTTTCGAAGGCGATTGCCGAAGACAATCTTGCTTGGCGCAATATTGCTGAACCGTATTGCCGCGATGGAAAGTCTGCGGTGGCTCTTTTGGATATTCCGTCGGAACCAACCCAGATTGTAGATTTTTTTGGACGTTTTGTAGATTTTGTCGAGACGAACGAAGTTCAGACTAGAACTGTCGGTTTTGCGGTGGATCAGCTTGAAACTTGTGGAACGATTAGTTTCCTTGTTTCGGCGGGTCGCAGGCTTGGGCTTCCTTCGACGGCGCGCACTTGTCGTGAACTTTTGATCCGTCGTCCAGAAATTAATATGCACCACAAGTCTTTCCTGAATTTGTACAGGAGAGCTCGCAGTGTGCTTTCGGGCAAGAAGTGGCTCGAATTTTGCCATGCGCTTTTGCCGGCGATGGCTCCGCTTTATTTTAGGGACATGTTCAATCGTTCGGGTATGCGTTCCATGATGGTTCGCAAGCGCTCGAATCGTTTGTTGCTTTCTGCATCGCAGATTCTTGATGACCTTACCGGATTTTCTGGGCTTCGCGTGGATGTGTGTGACTTTTTGCTCAGGGGTAAAAAAATTCTGTTCTGCGAAAATCCGGAGTCCTCTTATTTGCTGGATTATCGCTTTGGCGGTGCGCTCCGCGCCTTGAATTATAAGGGCGGAAAAATCAATTTGGTGAATACCTGGCGCGATGATGGCGAGCCTTCTTTTGCCTTCTTGGATTGCCTTTTGCCGAATGTAGACTTTACGCCGGTTAAGTTGGAACAGATGCTTTATGACCGTAAACATCTGCTTGCGGATCCTTATGATTACCGCATTCTTCGTTCGGACTCGGGTACTGAGATTATGCTTGACGAAGAACAAGGTTTTGCAAGCGAAGAACGCAAGGCTTTGTTCAAGATAAAGAAGGTATTTACGTTCCAGGGCGATGCGGCCAAGTTTACGGTTTCGTATACAATCGACAATCTTGCCTACGTGAATACGAAGGGCTTTTTCGGGACCATTCTTGAACTTGGACTTTTGTCACGAGGTGATGTCAACAAGGTCGTGATTGACGGAATGAATGTCAAGTGGAACATGGTGGAACCGCTTTTGTATCCGGATGGAAAGTTGCTTGAAATCCGCGATGAAAAGGATGGCTGTGTTTTCCGAATGGCTTTTGATCGACCGACATCTATTTTTGTAGGCTCCATTTTTGGAGCGACATCGTCGGCTGCTCCGCAGGCTTTCCAGGGCATTCGCGTGTTCCCGTTCTGGAATGCGCCGTTCAATGTGCTTGACCGCAAGGCGTTTAAAATTTCAGTGTCGGTGACCAAGAGGTAAAGAATGCGAGCCGACTTGATTGATATCCAGGTTGAAGACCGCGGCGAAGAAGTTGAAATTTCACTGTATGGTATTCTCGGTGAATACCAGTTGTCGGCTGTTCGCGAAAAGCTGGAAATGCTTGTTCGCGGTCCGGGTATCTTTTTCTTTGTGAATCTTCAAAATGCTCGCTTTACGACGGATGCATATCGTGGCTTGTTCCTCGAAATTCTGAATTTGGTGAAGCAACAGAAAGCTTCGCTTATTTTGATTTTTAACAGCGACGAATTGCACGCCTATTTTGAGCGTTACAAGAACATTTTTGAAATTTACAGGAGTCACGAGGAGTACCGTAAGTCGGGGCTTTCTAAGCAGGCTCACTTGGTCGGCCTTCATTACGAAAAGAGGTCTATCAGTCTTTCTCCTGGCTTTGCTGTTTCGGTCGCGCTGTTCCTTATCGGTTGGGCAATTACGTTGTTTGTTATTATTGTTGGACAAGGACGTGAAATTTCGGATAAGCAAGCTCAAATTACGGTTTTGGAAAGCCAAAAAGCGCGATACATCCGCGAAATTGATCGCCTTGAATCTGCAATTGGCCCGATGCGCAAACTTGGTGTTGTTCAGGATACGACTTTGCTAAGTTCCTTTGGTGCCATTCAAGATTGGGTCTCTTATCTCGAATACCTGGAGAAAACACGGCGTGAAAAGTAGAGTTCGGCTCTCTTCGATGAGCGTTAGCGTCTTGTTTATCATTGGTTTCGCCGTCTTGTTTTTTTTTGCGAGCGAATGGTATTCTAACAGGCTGAAACTTGAAAATTTAGCCAACCGCGAGCGAATTCTTCACAATGACCTTGAACATTTGGAAGTGGTGGGCAAGTGGACGCTGGATTACTTGAAAATCGAAAAGGCGCTCACGTATATGTTGGGGGATCGCATTTCTGAGGTCAGTTCTCGCATTTTGGCGGAACACTTGTGGCAGATTTCCCAATCGTATTCGCTGGATCCTTTGATTGTTCTTGCCGTGGTTGCACAGGAAAGTCGTGGAAACCCGCTTGCACGTGGACGTTTCCAGACCGGTAAATTCTCGGGGGCGCTGGGGCTGATGCAGATTAAGCTGGAAACCGCAAAAAAAATTGGTAGCAGGTTCGGTCTTATTATTGAAGGCGAAGACGACTTGATGCGCCCAGAAGTGAATGTGGTTGTGGGTTCGGCCTACTTGATTCGCTTGATTGGCAAGTACGGTAATTTAAGGGAGGCGCTAGTGGCTTACAACTTGGGCCATACTGCTGTCGATAAACTCCTTGAAAAGAATGCTCCGCTCCCGACTTCTTATTATGAAGGTGTTGTGAGGCGATACAAGGACTTGGTAAACCACTGTTCCTTTTAAATGCCACTTTTATAAATAGCAACCCGTTTGTTATTTATTCTTTTTTCTAAATTCTAGCTGTGATTAGGAATTTGTTTTTTATTCTTGCAATGACGGGGATCGCCTTGGCGGGCGAAGTCCGTTATGACTGTTTGCGCTTTGTGGAGCAGGGGCTTGCGAGTGACCCGCAGATGGAAGAACTGCGTTATGGCACCGAAGCCAAGAAAAATAAGATTAACGCGCTCAAGTCCGAAGTCATTTTGCCGACTTTCTACGTGTCTATGATGGTGGGGCCTGCGCCGGGTCTCAAGGAATACAACGATTACTATTTCAATGATTCCGGAGATACCCTGGGTATTGAAAAAGCCGAAAAGTACGATTTTTCCAGAATGGGACCTTTCTGGGGTGTTGAAGCCAAGTTTATCCAGCCGTTAAATTTGGGCCAGTACCGCACGGGTAAGCTTGCTTTGGAAGCCGATTTGCAGCAAAAGACTTTTGAAATCGAAAACTCGACGCTCAAGAAAGAAGTTGAACTCCAGAGCTATTATTACAACTATCTCCTTGCCCTTGAAATGAAGCGCATAGCCGCTGATGCCCAGAAGCAAGTGGACAAGGCGTACGACCAGCTCGAAGAGGCTTTGGACGAAGATGAACCGACGGTTTCGCAGACGGACCTTTTGAATTTGAAGGCTAAAATGCATACGGTCAAGGAAGGCGTCATCGAGGCTGACCTTGGCATGAAGCGCGTGCAACTTGCTATCCGTTTTGCATTAGGCTTGCAGGAAGGCGAGACTTTTGCTGCCGAAGATACAATCCTTGCGATTCGACCCGAACCGCTGCCGACAGAGGATCAGGTTCGTGAATGGACCCTCATGCATAATCCGGAACTCAAACAGCTCGATGCGGGGTTACGTGCTCGTCGATTCCAGATGGATTTGGCAGAGGCAAAACTTGCTCCCGAGTTCTTTGTCATGGGACAGTTCGAATACGTGAAAAGCTGGGCCGGAAACCGCAATGTAGTCCAGAAAAACGCTTTTGCACAAGATGCCGTGAACAAAATTTCGGGGCTTATCGGTGTTGGCTTAAGGTATCGTTTGAATTTCTGGAAGAGCTGGGAAGATTTCCGCCAGGCGAGAACGGAATATCGCGGTCTTAAACTGAAGGAAAATTACGCTTCGAAAGGGCTTGTGGCTAAGGCTGTTGAACAGTATTATCAGGTCGTGGCCGCTAAGGGAAAGCTCGATGCTTTGCGTGAAAGTCTGCGCGCAACGGAATCGCTTTTGAAAGATGCCGCCATGAAATATGACCTTGATAAATCCCAAACTAGCGCTCTTGTGTCGGCTTATACGCAGAATATAACCATGCAAAAAGATTATTATTTCGCAGTTTGCCGATATAATGTCGAATTTGCCGGATTAGTGGCAAAGATGGGGTTGTCTCTTAGCGACTATAAAACGTATTTTAAGTAAAAAAGAGGAGATTTAAAGATGTTTAAGAAAATTTTGATCGCTATTGCCTGTGCTTCGCTCTTGTCTTTTGCTGCTGAAGATCCAGTCTCTGTTGTGAAGAGCAAGGACGTTGAACTGCAGAACATCATCAAGAAGTCCAAGCGTACCGCCAAGGAAACGGAACGCGTCAAGAACCTTTTGAATGATTCCTTTGACTTTGCGCTCTTGGCCAAGAAGTCCTTGGCTGCTAGCGATTGGAAGGCTCAGGACGAAGCTTCTCAGCAGAAGTTCGTGGCGGAATTCCAGCGCATGGTCCGCAATTCCAGTGCAAATCGCCTTGAACTTTATCGTGCCGATTCCACGATTTATGAACCGGCCAAGATGAAGGGTTCGGACGACGCTCGCGTTATCGCTCACTTGTGGAACAAGGGCAAGGAATCGGTGCTCGAATACAAGATGACGATTGTGAACGGCAAGTGGAAGGCTTGGGACTTGGTCATCGATGACCTTTCGACCGCTCGCAACTACAAGGAACAGTTCAGCAAGATTCTCAAGGATAAGAGCTTTGCCGAATTGATCGATATTATCAGTAAAAAGGCCGACGAAGCCGAAAAGTAAATGGGCTTTTTTTCCTGGCTCCTTTGTTCTATTCTCGTTGTAGCGCTTGTGCTACTGCTTTTCCCGTTTTCTGTTCGAATTGAATTTGAAGCCGGGGAGCGCGGTGCGCGGGCGCTGTTCTTTTTTTTCAAGAAAAAGGTTTACGAGTGCAAGAAAAGTTGGGGAAAGGAACAAGTAGGCAGTAGGAAGTCGGAAGTAGAAAGTGAAGAAAACGTAAAGGCTTCGACGAAGGATAAAAAGTCTGACGATACTCAGAGTAGCGCAACAACACCTGTAAAGAGCGAAACGAAATCTTCCGAAAAGAAAGAACAAACAGTTGAATCGCCTGAGAAGACTAAATCGGTCGAGGCGGGGGCTGTCGAGGCCAAGCCTCTTCAGGATGACTATAGTGAGCCTGCCGCAAAATCGGAGCCGGAAGAAAAGAAAACAGCGGATGTTAAGGATGCTGCGAAGCCAGCGCTTGTAAGCGAACCGATTTCTACGGAACCTGCTTCGAAGTCAGAAAAAGTAAAGTCTAATGATTCGAAATCGGATGATTCGGAATTGTCGAAAGCAGAAAAGCCCGAAAAAAAGAAGCCTAAAAAAGAAAAGCGCAAGCTTTCGGACCGTGAATTTTGGACCATCATTTTGACGCCGGATTTTGATGCTAGGGCTTTCAAGTACATTCTGAAAATTTTGAAGGCTGTGCTTTCGCTGTTCCGCATTCGCTTTAAGGATTGCTTTGTCGAAGGTATCCAGACGGATTACCAGACCATGGGCTATATCGCGGCAGTGAACGGATTCTTGAAAGCGTATCCGTACGTTGGCGATTGGGATTTGAGAATGGACTGGTGTCGCGAAAAGGAACTTCGTGCTGCAGGCTCTGTTTGGTTGAGTATTACTTTGCTCCGCGTTTTCTGTTTTGTGCTTGAAACGCTTGTGCTTGCTGGAATTTTGGCGTTCAGCTTTTGGCGCCGCCGTGCGCGTGTGATTAAAACAAATGAACTTCCGGAACTGGGATTTGTTCGCAGAAAGATTCTGAATATTATTTTGGAGGACTGATGGCCGTTTTGACTTTGGAACGTTTACTGGCTTCGATGGGCTTTGGCAGCCGCAAGGATGCGCGCGCGTTAGTGCGCATGGGCCTTGTGGAACTGGATGGCAAGGTTCTCGAAGACCCGTTCATGGAATTCAAGACGCGTCCGGAGTTTATTACGGTGAACGGCGAAGAAGCGCCGACGGTCGAGAAGTTGTATGTGATGCTTTACAAGCCGACGGATGTGGAATGCAGCCACAACGCTCGTGACCACAAGCCTGTGTACGATTTGCTGCCGGAACGCTTTACGGCAATGGGCATCCAGTCCGTCGGGCGCTTGGACGCAGATTCTTCGGGACTCCTGCTGCTCTCGAATCAGGGTGACTTTATCCACAAGGTTGAAAGCCCGAAGAAGGGACTCTGGAAAAAATATCGCGTGACGCTTGCGCGACCGTTTACAGATGCGCAGAAGGCCGAACTTTTAGCAGGTGTGATGCTCAAGGACGAAAGACGTCCGGTGCTGGCTCGCGAAATTGAAGTGAACGGTGATGCTGTAGATATTTCGATTGGTGAGGGACTGTACCATCAGGTCCGCCGCATGTTCGCTGCGGTCGGCAATCACGTGGAAACTTTGGAACGCGTTGCGATTGGACCGGTTGTTCTGGATCGTACGTTGGGCGAGGGCGGTTGGCGATTCCTCACCGAAGAAGAAGTCGCTTCGTTATCGTAGAAGGAGATGCCCGCTCGGAGGCGGGCATGACAAAGAAAAGCCGGCGTTCAAGCCGGCTTTTTCGTATCAGGCGTGAAAGCCTGATTTTTAGGGTTCAACGTTCGTTTAGATGGAATCGTACTCGCTATTGACGTGAACGATTTCGTTTTCGGTTTCAAGTTCCGGCTGCACAGAGGCTTCGCCGAGAATGCCTTCGAGCGAATTGATCTTATCCTTAATGTCGTTGCTGAACTTGAATGTCGGGACCAAACGTTCGTCGATGATGACAGTTTCGCCGGTGCGGGGATTGCGTGCCGGTCGAGCCTTGCGAGGCTTGCACGCGAACGTGCCGAAACCGCGAATTTCAATAGTATTGCCTTCGATAAGCTTCTCGCCGAGGAGGTCAAGGAACTGTTCGACTACAATTTTAATATCATTGCGCACAAATCCGGTGGATTTGGCGATTTCTTGAATAAGAGATTGTTTAGTAATATTAGCCACGCACTAAATATAAGTTTAACATAGACTTAGAGTGATGGTTGATGTGAAATTAAATATCTTTTTCGGGTTCACATTGCGGAATATTTGTGAATAGTTGTGACTTAAATGTTGAAGATTGATAATTTGCCTAAAAAGGTCCGTTTTAGTCTCCGTGATAAGGAGATTTTCCCCAATACTATCTTGAGTCCGATGGACGGGGTGACCGATGCTCCGTTCAGGTGTCTTTGCCGAGTGCTTTCGGGTGATCGCATGGGACTTTTGGTTTCGGAGTTTGTTCCGACGGATGGCGATGCCGTATTCAACCCGGATGGTCACAAGCAACTGAAGTTTTTCCCCGAAGAGCGCCCGTTTGGCGTTCAGATTTTTGGTCGTTTCCCGGACCGCATGGCGGTGGCTGCCGGCAAGATTGCCGAGCGCTATCACCCGGAATTCATCGAAGTGAATGCGGGGTGTCCGGCGCCGAAGGTGGCGGGCAAGGGGAGCGGTTCTGGTCTTTTGCGGGACTTGCCCCGTTTGCAAGAGATTTTGCACGACGTGAAGGCGGTTTTGGACGCAAAGACGCCGGAGATTCCGCTCACGCTCAAGTGCCGCATTGGCTGGGACGACGATAGCATCAACGTGATGGAAACGCTCAAGATTGCCGAGGGCGAGGGCGTTGAAATGCTCACGGTTCACGGTCGCACGCGTTTGCAGGGCTATAACGGCCTCGCGAATTGGGACTGGATTGGCAAAGTCGCCGCTGCGGCGAAGATTCCCGTGATTGGCAATGGCGATGTGAATAGCGTCGAATGCGCACGCGAACGCATTAATACTTACGGTGTTTCGGGCGTGAGCATTGGGCGCGGGGCGATGCATAACCCGTGGATTTTCGGGCAGATTGCTGATGCTTGGGAAGGGCGCGAAAAGCATGTGATTACCGCGCAAGAAGCGCTTGATGTGTTCCCGCTCTATTACAAGTTCAAGATTGAGGACGGGGCGACCGAGATGAATGCGATGGGCCGCATGAAACAGCTCGCCGCGCGTTTATGTAAGGGATTTTGTTTGGACGTGAAATGTTGTCATCCTGGAGCCGAAGGCGATAGGATCCAAGAGAGCGATAACGTCGCGATGTCGGTGCGGCAAGCTTTGTTGACGTGCCAATCAGCGGCAGAAATGCTTGATTGCGTTGAAAAGCTCAAGAACGGGATTGCCCGTGAAATGGTCTTTGAGCCGGAACGCCTCGTGAACCTCAATGGCGCCAAAGAAACCGAACTAAAATTCGGCGACCAGTTTAAAGGCCGTTGATATTATCAATAAATGCGTGAGGGGGATGCCTGCTCGGTGGCAGGCATGACAAGAATCGGAGGCCGGGGTGACAGTGTGTATAGCGGGTATGGTGCGGTGTTGTTTATTAGGTACTCAAAAAAAATCTCAAAAATTTACTTCTATCTATTGACTTTGAGTCAAAAATTGAGTACATTTGGAGTATGGACAAGTTTATCGACATATTCCAGTTTACTCATTTCCGCAAGTACTTGGATGAATATCAGGCGGCTCGTGTGCAGACCGACCCTGAATTTACCAGGGCGGGAGCTTGCGCTTTGCTTGGCCTCCCCAAGACTCGCAGTTATTATAACGATATTGTCAAAGGCAAAAAGCTCACCGGGCGCATGATTCCCAAGTTTGTGGAAGTCCTTGGACTCAATAAGAAAGAGGCCAAGTACTTTGAGACGATGGTGAATTTTGACCAAGCGAAAACGACGACGGAACGTAATGCATTTTTTGATGAACTTATCAAGCAACATCCGGATCCGCACCACATCTTGAATGAAGATGCGTACGAGTATTACAATCACTGGTACAATAGCGTGTTGTTTACGGCGTTAGATGTGATGGATATTTCGGATGACCTTGAACCGATTCAAAAGCGCATTTTCCCCAAGGTCTCCGTGGGAACATTAAAACGTTCGCTCGAACTGTTGGAACGCATTGGCTTTGTACGCAAGAACGAAGACGGCTTTTGGAAAAGCTCGCGCGATTCGGTAAGTAGCGGGGCTTACAACAATAACGACTTGGTGCGTCAATACCAATTGCAGTGCTTTGAACTTTCGAAGCAGGCGTTGCTTGCGAATGACGATAACCCGTCGGATATGGGAACGTTCACGTTCAGCGTTTCGGATGACGCCTATAAAGAAATTGCCTTGGAAATTCAGAACTTGAAAGCCAAGGTGCGTAAAATTATTACGCAAGACAAGAAAGATGCGACTGGTGTACACCAGTTGAATATTCACTTGTTCACGAATTTAAAAAAATAAAAACGAGGAGGAATGATTATGTTTACATATAAGATTGCAAAAATGGGTGCCGCCGTGGCTATGCTTGGTCTTGGATTGCTTGCCGCTTGCAGTGGTAGCGATGTTGCGTCGTCGTACAGCGAAACGCAGACGGGAAAGCCTGTGATTATGCCAGGAACGCCTATTGCCGAACTAGATACTGCATATATCCGCAAGGTTATTGATGAAGGTCATGGTGGTTGCGGTTCACTTGCCAAGAGCGCTGCTGACGTAGAACCGGAAGTCATTGCTGACGCTGATAGCGTTGTTGAAAAAAAGCCTATTGGTTATGCCCGTTTTACTTGTAAAGCCTATGATGATATTCAATTGTATATGAATGCTCGCGTTCAGGTGGTTGATAGTGCGGGTAATCCTGTACAGGGGGCTACTGTTTATGAAGGGGCTTGTTCGTACAATAATAAAGCTTGTCAGTATACTACGGATAAGGATGGCTATATCTACATGGATAGCGTGAACTTCCTGACTTATTTGGAAACGGAATCCAAAAAAGTTGAGAATAGATATTATCCTAGTTATAAAACACTTCAGTTGCGCGTGCTTTCGGCGGATTCTAGCTTGGGTACCAATATCTATTCTAGTTTTTCGAAGGCAACGGTTGTGGAAGTTAATGGGGAGGCTGTTGCTGAATTGGAAAAGATTGTTCTTGAACCGGTGTACACGGCTAAGGTGTATTTGGATTCTCTTCACAGGTTGTCGGGAAACTTTGGTATTTGCTTGGAAATGAAATATGGAACTTCTTCGCTTTATGATGGCGAAAAACGTCCTCGTACTTTTTCTCCTTGTCAAATAGTTACTGATGAAGATAATGAAAAAGGTTATGTAATTATTTATGGCATGCCTGAGGGAACCTATGAGATTTCTTTAGGTGAGACCCAGAATGGTGTTTCTGCGGGAGGCTTGTTCCCTCTGTTGGTGGTGACAAAGCCATAGTCGATTGTAAGGAATACGTTAGGAGGAAAAGTTTCAGCGACTCTTCGGGGTCGCTGAAATTTTTTTACACTAGAATTGTTTTGGAAATGTATGGTAAATCACGCATTTTTTTGCAAAAAGATGAAAAATATTCTATATACAGAATGTGAAAAGTTTTATTTCTGCCCATAAGCTCATTCAGATTATTATCCTGATTATTCTCGGTATTGTCGTCAACCGACTGCTTGCCGATTTGGTTATCCAATTAGAATTGCCGCTGTACTTGGATAGCGTGGGTACGATTGTCGTTGCTGTGATTGGTGGGTTTAGCCCTGGTGCAATTGTTGGATTCTTGACAAACTTCATTGGCGGTTTTGTCGATTCTTCGACATTTTACTACGGCACGATTAACGTGATGATTGCTGTGTGCGCGGGGATTGCAGCTAGGCGTGGAGCGTTTGATAAGATTACCCGTTTGCCGATATTGCTTGGGATGTTGATGATTCTGAGCATTCCGTGCTCGGTGCTTTCGTATTTTCTTTTTGACTTCAATATTGCAGAAAATGTGGTAACTCCGATTGCAACGGCGCTTCATGATCGTGGGCTGCCTGTTTTGCTTTCTCAGATTTTGGCGGACTTCTGCACGGAAATTCCGGATAAGTCCATAACAATTATTATTGCGTATGTCGTGATTCGCTTGACGCCACGTTGGTTTATCAAGGCGTTTGATTCTGTTTCGGGCCGTTCGCACGAAGATCGCTACCGTTCCAAGAACGAAATCCATACGCTCAAGGCGCAGGTGACGGCGCTCTTGTTTGTGTCGAGTTTTGCGCTTGCGGTGGTAGCTACGGCGGTCGCTTACAAGACGTATTCCGAAGCTGAAATCCATGAAACAACGCTTTTGGCAGAATCGGTGAACAGGCTTGTGTCGGATGCTATCCAGAATGCGGATTCGGCTACGCTTCATGATTATATTCATGACCTTAAGGGGCGGCATCCGCGCATTTTGACGATTACGCCTGGCATGCATGAGACGGGCAAGTGGGATGTCTCGATTGTCTGTACCGAGGCTCCAAATTTGGTCTGTACCAAGTTTAGCCTTGCCGCGATTCGCATTAGCGTGGTGTTGTTCTGCACGAAGATTTTCTCGACGTTGTTTGGACTTTTGCTCGCAATTGTGTTTACGGCCATCTTGATTGCAAATCGTAGGGTGGTTTATCCGATTCATGAAATGACTCTTGAGATGGACCATTTTGCATACGACAGTAGCGAAGGGCGCCGGACATCGATTGACCAGATTAAGGGTCTTGAAGTGGTGACGGATAACGAAATCGAGAATCTACATTCGGCGATTATCAAGGCTGTCGAAGAAATCGATTTGTACATCAACAAGTCCGAACACCAGGCGGCCTCGATTGCGGCTCTCCAGACGAACATCATTACGGTGCTTGGCGACATGGTGGAAAACCGTGACGAGACGACGGGTGGACATGTGCACCGTACGGCTGCATATGCCGAACTGATTGCTCGACAGTTGCAGCGCGATGGCAAGGAACCTGAAATTAATGATGCGTTTGTTTCGACGATTGCGGTGGCCGCTCCGCTCCATGACATTGGCAAGATTAGCATTTCTGACGTGATTTTGAATAAGCCTGGTAAGCTGACGGATGAAGAGTTTGCCCAGATGAAGTTGCACACGGTCTATGGTCGCGATATGCTCGTGCGTGCATCTAAGAACTTGGGTGAGACATCTTACCTTAAGATGGCAAAGGAAATTGCTTATTGCCACCACGAATGGTGGGATGGCTCGCGAGGCTATCCGGAACGCTTGAAAGGGACCGAAATTCCTCTTTCTGCGCGTATTATGGCGGTCGCGGACGTGTTTGACGCTTTGGTGTCGGAACGCCCTTACAAGAAGCCTTTCTCGGTGGATGAGGCTTTCCGCATTATCACTGAGGAAAGCGGCACGCACTTTGACCCGGAAATTGTCGATGCGTTCGTGAAAAACCGCGAAACCATCGAAAAAATCATGAAAACCAAATTTGAAGATTAAAATCTTACATCTTTTTTCACAGCGTGTAGTTGTTTCAAAAAATGTATAACGATTTATCGTTGTGAGTGCAAAAGCGTCGGCCACAACCTTAAAAGGCGAACGCAGCGGGGCTGCTTGCAGCCCCATTGCTGAGCCGTAAGGTTGGCGCTTGCGCCAGGATGGGTAAAAAACTCCGAGCTGGGGCCCCGCCCGCGTGACGTGCATTTTTATTTTTCAAAAAGAATTATTGGCGAAGAGCCATTATTAATTCTTTTTTGATGTCCTTTTAATCTTGCGATTGGCCCGCATTTTTTCTAAATTGCCCCGCGGAAATTTCAAAACAGGACATTGAGAATGAACTACAATCCTCTCGCTCAATCTTTGAACGCAGAACTCTCCGCAAACGGTTGCTGCGTTCTTGATATGCTCTCTGAACAGGGCAAGGCCATTTTCTTCCCGCGCAAGGGTATTCTTGGCCAGGGTGCCGAAGCCAAGGGCTCCGATATCAATGCGACAATCGGTACAGCTCTCGAAGATGACGGCTCTCCGCTCGTTTTGGACTGCGTTCTCAAGTCTCTGAATCTCCCGAAGCAGTCCTTCCTCTATGCTCCGAGCTTCGGTAATCCGGACCTCCGCAAGGAATGGAAGGCTCAGGTCATTAAGAAAAACCCGACGCTTGCTTCCAAGAATTTCAGCAATCCGGTGGTGACCTGCGCTTTGACGCACGCCATTAGCTGCGCTGGTTACCTTTTCCTCGACGCTGGCGACGAAGTCATCATCCCGGACCTCTACTGGGACAACTACGAGCTCGTGTTCGAAAACGCCCGTGGCGCAAAGATCAAGACGTTCAACACCTTCAAGAACGGTGGCTTTGATACGGAAGCCTTGAAGGCCGCCCTCGCCGAAAGCAAGAGCAACAAGAAAGTCGTTCTCCTCAACTTCCCGAACAACCCGACGGGTTATACCGCTACAGAAAAGGAAGCTGTCGAAATTGCAAAGATTCTTACGGAATGCGCTGCTGCCGGCAACAAGGTCGTGGCTCTCCTCGATGACGCTTACTTTGGACTCGTTTATGAAGAAGGCGTGACGAAGGAATCCCTCTTCGTGAAGCTTGTCGATGCTCACGAAAACCTCCTCGCTGTGAAGCTCGATGGCCCGACCAAGGAAGACTACGTTTGGGGCTTCCGCGTTGGCTTTATGAGCTTTGGTTTCAAGGGCGCTACCGAAGCCCAGCTCAAGGCTCTCGAAGACAAGGCCGCCGGTACGGTCCGTGGCAACATTTCTAACGCTCCGTCCATTAGCCAGAAGATTTTGCTCGCCGCTTACCAGAGTGCCGAATACGCTCAGCAGAAGGCCGAAAAGTACGCCACCTTGAAGAAGCGTTACGACATCATCAAGGAAGTCTTGGCCGCACATCCGGAATACAACGACGCTTTCGAACAGATGCCGTGCAACAGCGGTTATTTTATGTGCATCAAGCCGAAGGGCGTTGACGCCGAAGAACTCCGCCAGAAGCTCATCAAGGATTACAGCACGGGCACGATTATGCTCTCGGGCCTTATCCGCATTGCTTTCAGCGCCGTTCCGACCGAAAAGCTCGGCAAGCTCTTTGAAAATATCTATAATTGCATCAAGGAAATGAAATAGGTATTAGGGATTAGGTATTAGGGTTTAGTTGAAATAATCGTGGCGAAGCCACCCATAAAACGACGCACGAAGTGCGCAATACTTAATCCTAAAACCTGTAACCTATAACCTAAAACCTAACCGGAGATTCCATGTCCAATAACGCAACCTTAAACTACAACGGAAAAAGCTACGAACTCCCCGTCGTTGATGGCACTGAAGGCGAGCACGGTCTCGATATCAGCGCGCTTCGCAAGAGTTCTGGCCTTGTCACGCTGGATTACGGTTACTTGAACACCGGTAGCACTAAAAGCTCTATCACGTTCGTCGATGGCGAACATGGTGTGCTGCGCTACCGAGGATACTCCATTGAAGATCTTGCAGAAAAGGCGACTTTCCCGGAAACCGCTTGGCTCCTGATTTACGGTGAACTCCCGAATCAGGAACAGCTGAGCCATTTCCGCACGCTCTTGACGGAAAACGCCTTGTTGCACGAGAACTTGCTGCACTTCTTCCGCGAAATGCCGCCGGGAGCTCACCCGATGGGTATTCTTTCGTCCGTGGTGAATGCCGTGGGTCTTTTCACGCCGCGTTTCTATGACGATGAAAACATCGCAAGCGCATTCGAACTCACGACCGCAGGCCTCATTTCGAAGATTCGTACGATTGCCGCATTTGCTTACAAGGCAAGTATCGGTGAACCGTTCGTGTATCCGGAAGCAGAACGCAGCTACTGCAGCAACTTCCTGAACATGATGTTCAGCAGTAAGGCTCGCCCGTACCACCCGGATCCGATCATGGAAAAGGCGCTCAACACGCTTTTGATTGTCCATGCGGACCACGAACAGAACTGCTCCACTTCGACCGTTCGTATGGTGGGCAGCTCTCAGGCTAACCTTTACGCTAGCATTTGCGCCGGCATTTGCGCCTTGTGGGGCCCGCTCCACGGTGGTGCAAACCAGGCTGTGCTCGAAACGCTTCTCCGTATCCAGCAGAGCGGCATGACGATTGAACAGGTGATGGATAAGGCTAAGGACAAGAACGATCCGTTCCGTCTTTCTGGCTTTGGTCACCGTGTTTACAAGAGCTACGACCCGCGCGCCAAGGTCTTGAAGAAGCTCATGTACCAGGTATTCGAACGCGAACATGTGCACGACCCGCTTTTGGATGTGGCTATCAAGCTCGAAGAAGCCGCCCTCAAGGACGAATACTTCATCGAACGTAAGCTCTACCCGAATGTGGACTTCTACTCCGGCATTCTCTACCGCGCTATGGGCATCCCGACGAACATGCTTACTGTGATGTTCGCTATCGGACGCTTGCCGGGCTGGATTGCTCACTGGAAGGAAATGCACGACGATCCGCAGAGCAAGATTAACCGTCCGCGCCAGATTTACACCGGCAAGACGGAACGCCCGTGGATTGATCGCGATAAACGATAAGTTCTCAAGTCCCTGGCAACTGCGCCGGGGGCTTTTAGCTTTACGAAAAAAGCGAACCTTTTCGGGTTCGCTTTTTCTATAGAATCGAGCAGTTCTTATGGGCTGTCTTAGATAACTTTTGGACGGCCTGAGCGCATTGACAATAGGGAATCGACCATTTCGTTCCAATGCTCCAGCACAACCTTGCCGATGGCGGGGTCGTACATTTTGCCTAGATTCTTCTCGATTTCATTGCGGCAGTAGTCCAGCGACATGGCATCGCGGTAGACGCGCTTGCTGGTCATGGCGTCGATGGAGTCTGCAATGGCAATCACGCGGGCGCCTATTGGGATATCTTCGCCTTTGAGACCTTCCGGGTAGCCGCGGCCATCGAAGCGTTCATGGTGGTGCAGCACAATCTGCACCATTTCGTGCGTGTAGTTTGACTGCATTAGAATCTTTGCACCAATAACCGGGTGCTGTTTAATAATATCGAATTCCTCGTCGGTGAGTTTTCCCGGTTTTGTAAGTACGTTGTCCTGAATGCCTATCTTGCCAATATCATGCAAATGAGCGGCATTTGTAATCAACGATATTGAACTTTCCGAAAGACCTAAGAAACGGGCAATCAGTTCTGAATACGCTTTTACGCGGTCAGAATGGTGTGCCGTGTAAGAATCTTTTGCTTCTTCGACTGAAATCAGGCAAGAAATCAGGTCCTTGAGATTCTGGTTCTCGTTGCTTTCAGACGATTTGTGATAACGTACCTTGTCGCGATACATGTTCAAGTCGGCTTCCATTTTCCAGTCACTAATAGACTTGCGGATTCCGGTCTCGCTGCATAGGCGACTTTCGCCTACAGCAATCGACAAATGGTACAAAGCCGTCTTGTTGTATTCCTCGATTCCTCTCCTCAATTGTCTTTGCAGCTTGAACAGCGAATCAAGCGGGGCTCGCATAACAACAACAAATTCATCGCCTCCGATTCTAAAGCAATTCCCGGTGGTGCCGTAGGCGCCTTTGATTGCGTTAGCAGCTGCGACGATTAGTGCATCGCCTGCCTGGTGGCCAAAGGTGTCGTTTGCATATTTTAGGCCGTTCACGTCCATCAAGAGCATGGTCCAATTGCTTGTTTTGGATTGTTCTTGATTGATTGTGTCTAGAAGTGCATCGAATGCAAGTCTGTTTTCGAGGCCCGTTAAGCTGTCTGTCGTAGCAACATCTTGCAAGTGTTCGTTCATTACGCGTAACTTGCTGTTAATCTGTTCTAGTTCAAAAGATGTTTCGCTAATGAATGTTGCCATGCGGGCTGCAAGCGGCAGACGTGTAGACTTTTCCGAAATATGTTCTATTTTTTTGTCTTCGTTTCTTACTATTGGGCCTTCACGCATCGAAGCGATAACAAGCGTGATGTTATGTTGGTTCAAATGTCCTTTTTCACGCAAAAATTCGCCATGCGAGAAAAATCCAGTGCTGGTGGCTAGATTCTTGAATGGTGTAATTTCATAGGTCGGTTCATGCTGCGACCAGAACGCTTTTCGTGCAGCGCATGAGAAAATATGCATGACTTCTGGGGCGAAAAGTTCGGCGCTTTCGCTTTCGGCCCTGATTTTTTCGACAATCAACTGAGGTTCGCCATACGACAGGCGGACTATCGAGCCTTCGTCTATATCCGAAGACATGGTGAGTGAACCGTCTGGATTACTTGCGCCTGCTGCACGTACAATTGAAATGCCGTTATGCTCGTAGAGCATCGGGAATTCAAGAGCGTTATAAAAGAAATTATTGTCGTTCTTGATGTTCAGGTACTTGTTGTACACTTCGTAGGCTGGAAGGCTGCTCAATTCATAAAGGACGTTGCCTTTGGAACGGGTAACGTGGAAGTTACGACCGATGGGTTTCCAGCCGCTAATCTTGCGTGATTCAACAAAGAACTCTTCGCCGCCATAGAACACGACCAAAAGACCGGTCTTGGTGTAGCCGCCTACTGACGAAAAAACACAGGATTCCGGACTTGTGATATCGGGGGAACAAACGATACCGCCAAAAATCTGGATGTGCGGTGCTAAGGAGTCGAGGCCCTCGCAAAGATGCGTTGTAGAAAAAGGTGCAATGCAATGATAAATTTCAACGGCCTTCACCCAGGGGTTATGGTTGGCCTCTTTTACAATTTCGTTTGCAATGTCGTTGATTGATTTTTGGGAGAAATCGTACTGATGAATCTTAAATTTTGTTGTCGGCTTTTCAAATATGATGGCTGATACCGAGATGTCGCCAGTTTTTTCGCAGTTAACAATGTTTCCGCTAGTCGAGTTGCCGAACCATGGAACATCGGAAAAAACTTTTTCCAAGATGTCCCAAACAGGCTTCAGTTTTTCCGGATCCAATATTGCAGAATGAATCTGGAAACATACGGTAGGCGAACCGTTTTCCTTGCACCAGTTGCTAAACTGGACAAGTTCTTTTTCGAATGCCCCCGCATCGTTAAAAGCAAAAAATCTGTTTTTCATTTAGAGTTCCCCTTCTTATTACAGCTAGGCCGTAATTAGACTTTAAAAATATATCATATCTAAATGGAATATGGCTAGGGAAAAGTCTAAATTTTTGCCGATAATCGCAAAAAATAGCCTTTTTATGCAAAAAAGCCATCCACGGGAGTGGATGGCGTAAAGCGTTTTGCTGTTTATTTGACAAAATTAAGCAAACGGAGTCATAACCTGCCAGAGCACGGCCTTGTGAGCGTGCAGGCGGTTTTCTGCTTCTTCGAAGCTCATGTTCACGTCGAGATTGTCCATCACGGAGTCCGTGATTTCTTCGCCGCGGTGAGCCGGGAGGCAGTGAGAAACCTTGCAGTGAGCCGGAGCGAGCTTCAAGAGTTCATCGTTGATCTGGAACGGCAAGAAGTGAGACTGCTTTGTAGCCTTTTCGCCTTCCTGACCCATGGAGACCCAAACATCGCTATAGAGAATGTCGGCGTCCTTGACGGCATCCTTCGGGTCGTTGAATACGCGGTACTGGCAGCCATGCTTCTTCAAGAGCGGCAATGCTTCTTCGACAACCTTGGAAGGCTGTTCAAAACCCTTCGGGCAGGCGAGCGTGAAGTTCATACCGATCTTGGCGGCAAGGGCGAGGAAGGAGTTTGCAACGTTGTTGCCGTCACCGATGAAGGCGACTGTCTTCGGCTTGCCATCGGCGTTCATGAAACCACCGAGGTTTTCGTTAATCATCTGGGCAAAAGCGATGGCCTGGCACGGATGATAGTCGTCGGTCAATGCGTTCACGACCGGAATGGAACCGTATTCAGCAAGTTCTTCGACGAGCTGCTGCTTGAAGCAACGGACTACAATGGCGTTTACCCAGCGGCTGAGGCAGCGGGCAACGTCCTTGACGCTTTCGCGCTTGCCAAGCCCGATAGAATCCGGGGAGAGGAGCACGGCGTGGCCGCCGAGCTGGTTCATGCCCACCTGGAAAGTTGTAATAGTTCGCAGAGACGGTTTTTCGAAGAACATGCCGATGTTCTGGCCGTGGAGACGGTCAGAGACTTTGCCCGCGTGGACTTCTTTCTTGAGCTGCGAGGCGATGGCGACGGTTTCGAGAATACGTTCTTCACTCCAGTCCATGAGGCGGAGGAAGTGTTTGTTGCGATCGATCATTTCTATTCCTTTGGGCGAAACCCTATTATACCATTGATTAAAAAATCATCCGGTTCTTATTGTATTTCGTGATTTCCGAGCGTTTTCCTAGGCTTTACTAAATGAAAAACGAAAAAAACGGAGCTTTTACACTCCGTCTTACAGGAAATCACAAGAAAATGCTAACGGATATTAGCGAAGTTTCTTTTTGTGACGGTCACGACGACGGCGTTTCTTACGCTTGTGAGTCGCAATCTTCCTGCGCTTTCTTTTCTTTCCGCAAGGCATATTGTATCTCCGTTAAAGGTTAAACATAAAAATACGCCACCAAATAGAGAAAAAAAATTCTCGTTTGTCAAGGGGTGGGCTTAAGTTTTAACACTATTCCGCAACCATCTCCATTGCTTTTCGGATGAGGGCGGCGGCGCCTCCGTAAAGGTGCGCGCGGGGGCTTTCGTTGCTCAGCATGGCACGGAATTTACGGGCTCCCGGGAGGCCTGCAAAAAGTCCGTAGAGGTGCTTCACGAGAATCGTTGCAGGGCAGCCTTCGGCAGTCTGTTTTTCGACGTAGGGGAGGTAAGCTTCGAGGAGCGCCTTTCGTGTGGCGGGGATTGCATTCCCGGCGATAATTTCTGCCGGGTCGTTACTTTCGGGGCGGACATCCCCGAAAATTCTCGCATCGGCATCGTGCAAAAACCACGGATTCTCGTAGGCTTCGCGACCGACCATCACGCCATCCAAATCCTGGAGTTGCTCTTCGATCTGGTCGAGCGTCTTGATTCCGCCGTTGATGCTCAAGTTGAGCTCGGGCATTTCGGCCTTGAGGCGGTGGACGAACTCGTAATGGAGCGGTGGCACTTCGCGATTTTCTTTAGGCGAAAGGCCTTTGAGCCATGCCTTGCGTGCGTGTACGATAAAGATTTTGCAACCGGCATCCTTAATAGTTTGGATAAAGTCTGTGAAAAATTCCCAGCTGTCCATGTCATCAACGCCAATGCGGCACTTGATAGAAACCGGAATCGAAACGGCGTCTTGCATGGCCTTGAAACAGTCGGCGACAACTTGCTTTTCTTTCATGAGGCATGCACCGAAGTTCCCGTTTTGCACACGGTCCGAAGGGCAACCGCAATTCAAGTTGACTTCGCTAAAGCCTGCGGCTTCGACAAGCTTTGAAGCTGCGGCAAGGTCTGCGGGGTTGCTACCGCCGAGTTGCAATACGGCGGGATGTTCAAAAGGTTCATGACCGAGGAATAAGTCTTTGTTTTCGCAGTGCAAAAGCCCCGTGGACACGACCATTTCGCTATAGAGCAAAATGTGCTTGGAAAGCAAACGCAAAAAATAGCGTTCGTGGCGGTCCGTGCAGTCGAGCATCGGAGCGATAGAAAGTCTACGATTAAAGTCGATATTCATGCACGTAAAAATAGAATTTTACGTTTGCGTATTTTCCATGGGCTGGTCGTTGTTCCAAAGAATGACTTTGTTACGGCCGTGTTCCTTGCCTTCGTAAAGAGCCTTGTCTGCAAGCTGGATGCACTTTTCGGCGCCTTGAGTGCTATCGAATTGAGCGACACCCAATGTGATCGTGACCTTGATTTCTTTACCGCCAAAGAAGATAGTTTGGTTTTCAATCTGCTTGCGGAATCGTTCGGCAACGTGTGCGGCGTCTTTCAGCTCTGTTTCGGGGAGGAGCGTCAAGAATTCTTCACCGCCATATCGAGCGAGAACGTCGTATTTGCGGAGAAGCCCGCGGATGGTACTTGCGACGGACTTGAGCACGGCATCGCCTGCGGCATGGCCGTATGTGTCGTTTACGTTCTTGAAATGGTCGATATCGATAAAGATAATGCTGAAAGCCTTTCTGAATCGGTTTGCGCGTTCGACTTCCTTTTCGATAGTCCTGTGCATGTCGCGACGGTTCGGCAGTTGCGTGAGTTCGTCCGTTCTTGAAATCAAGTCGAGTTTTTTGTTAGCTTGTTCTAGCTCGTACGTACGTTCCTTGACTTCTTTTTCAAGAATCTCTCTATGCGCGTTCAGTTCCTGAATTTGCCGTTTTATAGTGGCGTGCATCTGGTTAAAGACTTTTGCAAGTCTGCCGATTTCGTCTTGGCTGCTCTTTGCCTTGAATTCCTCGATGTTGAGGTTTCCTTCGGTAATTTGCGAAATATGGTCAATCAAGTTGTTCAATGGCTTACACACAATCAATATTTGCCAGAGAGAAACGAGCAAAATGGCGATAATGGAACTGTACAAAATAATTCGGCTAACATGCTGGACCGATGAAACTTGGGCGTCAATTTCAGTCTTGGGCTGGAGAGCGATAAGACCGAGATCGTAAGTCGGGTTGAAAGTCCTGTTGATGAGGTAGGATTTTCCTTTGTCCAGCTTTACGAAACGAATGGAATTATCGTTGTCCTGCTTGATGTTCATGTCGCCAAGTCCGAGTTCGGAAATCTTGTGGACTCCGTCAAGCCAAGTTCTCATATCCGGGTGGTAAAGGATTTCGCCTTGGCCATTGCATGCGATGAGAATGCCGTTTTGCCCGACTTTGTATTCCGAAAAGTATTTCCAGAGTCGGCGAATCGAAAAGTTTGATATCAGTCTTCCATCACCCATGGCTCTGTCCGAAACGACAACGCCAAAGGCTCGCTTGGGAGTGCCGTCTGCATCACGGTACCACGGAGAAATGGTGGGTCTGTGTGGTGAAATTCTATTGAATTCGATGGGGTAGGTTATCTTGGTTGAGCCCAGCATGGAGTTGTTGCAGACAAGATTGTAGCTACGGTCAAAGAGCGATATGGATTCGCCCGAAATGAATAGCGACGATATGTTGAAGCTTTTGAGGTAACCGGCCGCTATGAGCTTGTCCATGCTTTGAATTTCGGAAGTCTTTGCCAACAAAGTCAGACGACTTGCAAACTGCTCCATTTCGTTGTTGACCGTGTTTGCGAGTTGCTGTAACTGGGTTTCGTTGGTATCGTAACTCAGTTTAAGCGTGGTCTTCATTTGCCTCTGGGTGAAAACGTAAGTTCCAATCATCACGATGACAAGCATTGAGACAATCAAGAGCAGTAAACTCTTGATGATGATGCTGTTTGTGAGATTGGAAACTTTTAAACCCATAGTTCTTTGCGTCTTTTCTTGAAATATAACTAACGAATTTGCAACTGGTTAGCGTTTCTTTCTGCGGGTGAACGCAAAAATGAACCCGAAGAGCACGGCGATGGCGAAAATCCACGGGGTACGGCTGAAACCGGAATCGTTTTCTTCGGTCGGCTTTGTTTTTTCTTCGATACCCTTGTTCTGGTTTCCGTCCTTGATGCCCAGGGCCTTGTGCCAGGTTTCGCGGAATTCTGCAAATGTGAGGTCTCCGGAAATCGGGTGGTTCAGGAGCTTGTTTATGTTGTTTGAATAATTCGCGAGGATTTCATAAATCTTTTCTTCGGAGTAAAGCGCCGGGATTTCGAGATGGTCCCAAATGGCGCTGAACATGGATCCGAGAATCTGTTCAATATCACCCCATTCTGGAATGGCTGTGTAGGCACGCCCTGTGCCGAGCATAGGAACAAGCGTCTTGTAGTCGTCGTCCTTGGACCAGTTGGCAAGAACCTTCTTCGATGCGGGGAGCATGCCTATTTGCTTTGTATATGCATCCAAGTTTTCATCGTTGGTGAGATAAAGTAAAAGATCCAAAGATTCTTGCTTTTTGTTGCCTGTCGGGATGGCGAGGTTACTGCCGCCGATGAAGCTGATGGAGCCTTCCGTGCCCTTCGGTATGGGAAGAGCCATGACGCTGTCGTTACCGATTCTCGTGTTCAAAAGGCCGCCTTTTTCGCCTTCGATTCGTGTCTGCATGATGACTTCGGATGTGTTTACGATAAAGGCGAGTTCACCCGCATTAAAGTGTTGTACAATTTGAGCCGTGTTCATCTGCAAGGCGTCGGTGCTGACGAGGGTGTCGAGTACAAAACTCAAATACTTGGCGATACCATAGATGGTCTTTGGGGTGAGGATACTCGCTTTCCATTTGCCATTAGCGTCTTTTTCGATGAAATTGCCGCCATTGCTCCAGATCCACGGGGCGAAGTTGTGCGGGATATTCCAGTCGTTCTTTCCCGGGAATGCAAATGCGCGGACCTTGGTGCCGTCGTCGAGCACTTCGTGGCTGTTGTTCACCTTGCGGATGGCTTTAACGAATCCATCAAATGTAGAGACATCGTCAGGATTGATGTCGTTCTTCTTGAGAATGCGTTTGTTGGCCAAAATTGGGCGGATATCGATGAACCACGGAACGGAATAGATGGTCGTGTCGGAGTCGATATGAGTCGTGTTCCAGCTGACGGGAACGAACCTCGTGGAATCAATTTGTGTGAGCCATTCGTTCAAAGGCTTGATTTCGCCGCGGGAAGCAAAGTACGGGACCCATGTTGTGCCGAGCTGTAATACGTCTGGTGCGTCTATGCCGGTGGCAAGTGCCGTCGTGATGCGGTTCCAGGCTACACCCCAGTCCAGAACGGTGACTTTTGTCTTGATTCCTGTTTTCTTTGTGAAAAGGTTAAGCCTTTGTTCTAGTTTTTCCTGAGGCGAAGCACCGTTTGGCATAATCCAGACCGTTAGGGCTTCTTGTTTAGGTTTGGGCTTTGCTACAGGTGCCTTTGCTGCAAAAATGAACGATACGGCAATCGTTGTTACGATGCCCACAATTTTCGTAATAGCTTTCATGGTACACCTCCTTTTCCAAAACGTCAAATGTATCAAGAATGTATGATATTTGTAGATTTATTAAAAAAATAAAAGAAATGCAAGCAAAAAGTTGCGAAGGTTCGTTCAGGAGGGGCAAAATGATGGCTGTTTGTGGTATAGTCAAGAAAAATGGTCGAATTTTGATGTGTAAAAGGGCCACCGGGGTGCCTTTCCAGGGGTGTTGGGAACTGCCGACCGAAACTTTGGAGGGGGATGAACCTGCCGAAAATGCTCTGGAAAGGGTCTTTTTTGAGCGCTTGACCGCAAAAACACGATCTTTGCAGCGTGTAGGGGCGGTTGATTTTTCGTATGGCGAAGGTTACCGGATTTTGGCGTACGGGGTGGAACTCGAGAAGAATTTTATCCATATATATGGGTATGATGATTTCCGGTGGGTGAAACCGTGTCATTTAAGGACACTTCGTGTACTTGAACCCCATGTGACTTTGCTCACTAGATGAATCATGAATTGTAAATTAATGATACACGTAAGGCGTTCCTCTAGCAAATATTATGGTTCTTTCTTATATTTTTGCAAAAACAAAAACACTTAAATATAAGGAGTTTGTAATTATGAAGAAGGCTTTCCTCGCTCTTGCTTGCGCAGGTATGATCGTTCTCTCTGGCTGCTATGGTAGCTATGGCTCTACCAAGTGGCTCCATGGTGCCATTGGCAAGATTTCCAACAAGTGGGCTAAGTCCTTGGTTCACTTCCTTGCTACTCCGGCCTACGTCCTCTGCTTTGGCTTTGTTGACTTCCTCTTTGTCAACACCATTGAATTCTGGACGGGCTCCAATCCGTTTGCAGCTGGCGATTCCTACTATGAAAAGGACGCTCAGGGCAACTCCGTTGCTGCTGTGAAGAACGAAGATGGTTCTCTCTCTGTGCAGCTCACCACCGCTAAGGGCGAAGTTTCCAACCTCACTCTCCAGCGTGATGAGAACGTTGTCCGTGCATTCGACGCTCAGGGCGACCTCGTTGCCCAGTACGAAATCGAAAAGTAATCGACAAACAAATTTCGTCATTAGAACGCTCTCTGGATATCCGGAGGGCGTTTTTTTATATATACTTCTAGCATGCAATGTCGGGTTGTTCAAAATCGTTTGTTTAACCCTTTCGGGGCTTTGTTCGCGATTCTTTTCGCGGCGGTTCTTTGTGCTTGCAACGGAAACGATTTGTCGCGTGGCGATGAGGCGCTCCGCATTGGTGATTATGAACGTGCGGTCATGAATTTTTCGAAGGTCCTGGATTTGGAGCCTGCGAACAGGGATGCTCGATATGGGCTTGCTATTGCCTACTATGCGATTGCCGAAGACAAGGAACGCTTAAAGGAAAGTACGCTTTCGTATTGGGAACGTACGGTTCGCGAATTCAAGATTTTATCTGTGGTCGATACGGGTGAAAAGTCTAAACCCATGTATTCGACGTCGTTATTTTATCTTGCTCGTGCAAAGCTTGCCGAAAATGCCCAGGCAAAGGTGATGTCGCTTTTGGACAAGTCTATCCAGCTTGATCCGGAAAATTACTTTAGTTACAATCTCAAGGCATTGATTCTTGCCGGCCAGGGCGATACCGAAGGTGCCAAGAAAATTTATGCCTACATCGTGACGAAGCAGCCGAAATTTGCATCGGCTTACGTGAACCTCGGCAACCTCTACTGGAACGTGCACGATTACGAATCTGCATGGGATATTTGGTCGATGGGGCACGAGGCGTTACCAGAGGATGCTGTACTCGCCAAGTGGACTCGCGTGGCGGAAGATTCGCTCAAGGCCATGGTTTATTCGGGTAAACTATGAGAAAATCCGAAAAATCGCTTTTGGACTCCGTGACGGGAGGCTATTTGCTGCATCGAGGCGGCGAGGCTTCTATTTATCTTTTGAATATCGGTGGCGCACCGCATGTGCTCAAGTGGTACAACGAAGGTTTTTCTGTTGACGAAAATATTGTAGACCGTGCGAGCAAAGTACATGTTCCTGGTTTGTACCGCATTGAAGAATGGGGTAAACGCAATGGAACTCCGTATCTGATTTACGATTATATTGCAGGTGTTTCTTCGGATGGACTTGGACGGCTCCCGGTGACCGCCTCGCTTGTGGCTTTGCGTCAGGTCGTTTCTACGCTTGCGGCTTTGCGGAAACAGGGCGTGTCGCATGGGGACTTGAGCCCAGCGAATGTGATTTTTGCTGCTGGGGAATCCGATGCGTCAGATCGCTCGAAATCTGCGGGCCTGGGACTGCGCGCGGTGTTGATTGATTGCGGCATTGTTGGGCCGGGTGCGCTTGCGTATGCCGCTCCGGAACGTTTTCAGGGCAAGCCTGCCGACGAAAAGAGCGACCTCTTTAGCCTTGGTCTTTTGCTGTACCGCTGGATTGTGGGCGAGGATTTAGTAGTCGCCGATGGCTATGAGCAATTTGCCGAGCAGATGGCAAATGTAGAGTCCTTGAACATTGTCGAAAAGCTTTACTCGACGCTCGCCTTTGAAATGCCGGAAGGGGCGGTCCAGTTAAAGGCGCTAGAAGCCCTGTGGGCAGGGCTTCTCTGTTCCGACCCGTCGGAACGCGTCGAGGATTTTGATGAACTTGACGAACTTTTGGAGATTGCTCTCGATAAAGTTTCTAATGGAGAAGTTGCGCTTGCGACGCTTGTGTCGCAGTTTGTGGAATCGAATTTGAAGTCCGAGAATGTGGTACTAAAAGTTCCAAACGACCTCGAAAACGGCCTCCCATTTGCTGTTCGTAAGAAAAATAATTGGCTAAAATGGAGCGTTTTGGGCATTTTGGTACTTATATTAGCTTTGATAGTTCTGTTGCTTTCGGGTGGAACAATGCGTTTCGGTATCGATGCAACGGGGGACCAGCTGTTGAAGCGGTCGAGGAGCATGGAGACGTCTACGGAAAGCGAAAAAACGCCCGATTTGAAGGTGGATAGTTTGCTTTTGGAACTCCCTGTACCTGCCGCTGAATAATAGCGCAAACTATAGGGCTTTGTTATGAAATCGGAATCTATGCTCGCCACAGAAAAGATGCTTGATGTGGTCAAGACTCTTTTAGATGAAGAGCAGCCTGAGGCTCTTTTCCCGAAAATTCTAGAAGTTGCCAAGGATGTTTTGCACGCCGATGCCGCTGTCTTGGACATCGGTGGCGAGGAACCGCTCCATTTTTCGAACCCTGAAAAAGTTTCAATTTCTATTTCGGCAATCAAGCTCGCGAAAAATGAAAAGCGTGCTGTAGTGTGGAACCAGCTCGATGACGAATCGGCGGACTTGTCCAAGTCGATTGTGCAGAACCAGCTCACGAGCATTATGGTATCTCCGTTCCGCACGCCCGATTCCGAGGCTGGGTACCTCTATTTGCAACGCGCAGCCCGCAAGGAACCGTTTACCGAAGAAGATAGCGCGCTCTTTGATTCTTTTGTGGCTGTCTGTGAAAAGTTTGCTTTTGCCGCATACGACCGCTTGCGTGACAAGGAATCGCTTGATACGCTCAAGAATGTTGTCCGCAAGGATGGAATAGTTTATTCATCCAAGCCGATGGTCGATGTGATAGCCATGGCCGATAAACTTTCTCCGCTCCCGCTCCCGGTGATTATTCGCGGTGAGACAGGAACCGGCAAGGAAGTGATGGCGCGTTATATCCACAAGCATAGTCCTCGTGCTGAAAAGCCGTTCATTGCGGTAAACTGTGGCGCTATTCCGGAACACTTGATGGAATCGCTCATGTTTGGACATGCGAAGGGTTCTTTTACGGGCGCTATCGAAAACAAGAAAGGCTTTTTCGAAGAAGCTGATGGCGGTACGATTTTCCTCGATGAAATTGGCGAACTTCCGCTCAATATGCAGGTAAAACTCTTGCGCGTGTTGCAAGAAAAGCATATTACGCGTGTGGGCGACAATCGCGAAATTCCGGTGAACGTGCGCGTGATTAGTGCAACGCATGTGGACTTGGAAGAGGCCGTGCGCGAAAAGCGATTCCGTGAAGATTTGTATTTCCGCATTCAGGTGTTGCCGCTTGAACTCCCGCCGCTCCGCGATCGCGGTCAGGATGTGGTTTTGCTGGCTGAAAGTTTTATACAACGTTACGGTGCCGAATATGGCCGTGGAAAATTCCACTTGAGCCGCAATGCAGAAAAGGCTCTGCTGGGCTACCACTGGCCGGGCAATGTGCGTGAACTTGAAAACCGCGTGCAAAAAGGCTTGGTGCAGGCTGTGCATGGTGTAATTCAGCCCAAAGATTTGGGCCTTGACGATATGCAAGTACAGGCAAAGGAATCTCCGCGTACGCTCAAGGAAGCCCGCGAAGCGGTCGAACGCGAAGTTATTTCGCGCGCCCTCAAGGATTCGAATGCGAACTTGACGCTTGCATCGACGATTCTTGGCATTGACCGTAAGGTGCTGCGTGAAATCATGGAGCGTTTGAACTTGAAAAAAGAAGACTTTAAGGTATAGGGATGCTTGGTAACATGTTAAAATTAAGGAGTGTGGTTATGAAAAAAATCGTAGTGGCGTCTGCAGTGGTGGCAGCGACAGCCATGGCTAGCGATTTGGGTTCTCGCCCGGAAGCAAGCGTCCCGACGCCTGTTGAAACTCGAGAGGCCGTAGACAAAATTCCGAACATGTCGGAAAAAGAGAATGTGGATTGGCAGAAATTGCGCGAAGAACGCCGTGCCGCCCGTCAACAGATTCTTGAAAGTCTGAGGAATAAAACGGCTGTCGAGAAGAACGAATTGCGCGGGGCCGCTGTAAGTGCTCCTGTTCTCGAAAAGCCTGTCGAAAAGAACTTCGAGCCTAAGGATAAACCGAAGGACGAACTTATTCGTGAAAATAAAAAGGATGAAATGGAACCGCCAAAGGGACCGTTTGAAGGTTTCCCGTTTGATCCTGGTCACATGGTACCGAAGCGTCCGTTTACGCCGCATCCGATAGAACGTAATCCATGGCAACAACAAAATCCGCGTGACTGGAATAAGGGACCGAATCAGAGAAAGTAAATGAGGGCTTTGTTTGGTTTAATTTTGCTAGTGCTTGCCACTGCGCTCTTTGCCGAGACGCAGGAGGAAGCGTATTATCGCGCGTTGAAGTTCGAAGAAGCAGGCGATATTTCTGCTGCACTCCAAGCGTTTGAAGAGGCTGCCGCATTGCCGGGTGAATACACCGAAGAAATTCAGGGAATCATTCGCGATTATAAGGCTGCGCTTGGAAAGTCCGAAGTAAGCGATACCATAAGCGTTAGCTTTTGGGATGCTCTCCATGTTGCTGGAGAACTTGGACTCTATGGATTGCACTACAAAGAAACCGGTATGGATAAAGGTGAAATGGGTGGAGACCTTTTCCTGAATGTAAATCCGTATCTGGATTATATTTCTGGAGATTGGGCTCATACGTTTGCGGCTTCGGTGCAGGGCGATTACTTCTTGAATAACAACAATATGCCGGTGCTCGATACCAATGATTGGAATATTGTTCTTGGCCTTGAATATACGTTGCTCGGAAAATCGATGCTTTTGGATTTGGGCTATGATTTCAATATCGAAGGTAAAAGCCTTTCGTCGGATTTTTACGTTTGGTTTGAAAAGGAATTGTTCCGCTTTGAAAAACAGCGCGTGGGAGCCGTGGCTTGGGCTTACTACCAGACTTCGGGCCCGATGTCACTTGCGTTGTATGGATCGTGGCATAGGACCGCGGCGGAAGGCTTGAACGGTACAGTCTATGTGGGCGCAAAGTACGAAGCGGATTCCGTCTTTGATTATAAAGCCTACTTCCATTCATACGATGATGTTATAAACGATACAACGGGAACGTTGACTGCAGATGATTTGATGTTCCGATATGCTCTAGGAAAATGGCTTGGCCCGATTTTCCGTTCTAGAATTTCGTACAAGTTTAAGAATCGCATTACGGTTGAAGGAAAATTGAATTTGTACTACCGCTTTGCTGTTGGCGGTCCGGATAGTGAGTTTGAAAAAATCAGGAAGTTTAGCGGCACATGGGGTGCAACTGTTTCTTGGAAACATTGGAAGTTGAACTATTACTTGGGCGTTGACCGCAGGTACACTCGCCTTTATTTACCGCGCTTTTACAAGAAAATTTATACCGAAAGTTCTACGCTTACACAGCTGAAACTCGGCGTCAAGTGGGACTTTTAAAAACAAAAGAGGCAAGCGGTGCTTGCCTCTTTTGCGTGGAGATAGTGGGAGTCGAACCCATGACCTACAGATTGCGAACCTGTCGCTCTACCAACTGAGCTATATCCCCATAGCTATTTGTTAGCGGGGAGAATATAGCTAAACCATATATATTTGGCAAGTGACTCAGTCGTCTAGACCGCTATGGGAGGTTCTTATTTTTTACAAATAAATATTAATTCAGCCTTAAGGCGTGTCTTGGATGCAGCGAACAGAATACATAATATCTTTTCCAAAGCTGCCGCCGTAATGTGCTATGTTATCGTCATTCACCACAAGAATGGAATAAGCACTGCCGTCGCTGATCTCCGTGGAACTCCAGAAATAGGCGGCTTCGCCATTGAATTTGAACTTGGATTCATCGGCGCTGTACTGGCCACTAGGCAATGCGGTAAAGCCGGAGGTGTTATCGCCCGCTCCACTTTGAGTTACCTTGTTTTGATCCTTATAATCAATCCACAAATCAGAATTAGCCTTAAGGTGTAAACCGGCATCATTTTTTTCTGGGTCTGTTGACGTATTTACTATGTTGATCAGGATTTCCAATTCCGCCTGCGATGGCAGATGCCAGCCATCAGGGCATATTCCCTGAACTCTAGAGGCTAGATTACATTTCTTACCATTACCGCACAGACTATTGCTCATGCCCACTGCGTCTGCCCAGTGATAAAGACGACCATACTTGGAGCAATCTCCTTCTTCTGTTCCGTTTCCACCACCGCACTTGCTTTCTAGAGTTGGGGTGCTCAAGTTATTTGCCATCCAGGTTTGTTGTCCTATCTTAACCATCTTATAGATTCCATCAACAACAATGCTTTTCTTCGCGCAGAATTCATTTTCAGGATTGTATTCTTTACCTTTACAAAGGCTAACAACCTGTTTGTTGTCAAAACAGAAATGTGTCTCTGGATCGTAAGGTGTTTCGCCACAAAAAGCCTTATAGAGTTTTTTAATCAGAATGTACTCGCCTTCGGTGCAATTAAGCGTAATGACTCCGTCCTTATCATCTGTAATTTTGCAGTCATCACTTGCGTTTGTGCCATTAGTACCATTATGAATCACAAGCGGGTCCGAATTGCCACAAGTAATTTCAACGCCGTTTTCCACCGACTTGGCTGTGCAACCTTCACCGGATTCACCCTTTAGCGATTTTAGCCATTCGGTTTCTGTTCCCTTGAAACCGTTCTCTTTTGCAATTTCGTAAGCGGACTTGCCGTCGTTGCCGTTTTTGCCGTCCTTGCCGTTGTCACCATTTTTTCCATTGGTGCCATCTTTGCCGTCTGCGCCATCCTTTCCATCGGCTCCGTTTTTCCCATCCTTACCGTCTTTGCCGTCGTTGCCGTTTATATCATTCCATTTCTTGTCGGAACACAGATAAACTGCACCAGAATCCTTTACAAAGACCATTTCACCATCATTCTTGTCTTCGCATTTCGCGAGATTCTCATAAGCATTCACCGATTCAATTCCAGTTTTCGTGATTTCGGTAATGTCATCGCCACAAGCCGTAAGGGAGGCGGCAGTCGCCAAAGCAAGGGACGAATGCCATAACAATTTGTTCATGTGATTCTCCATATTAAAAGGATTAAAATTCTATAAAGGATTCCAGGACTTCAAGTCTTGGAATAGCGGTAGAAAAATAAAAATATATTCCTAAAACGATTCAGAAATTTATTTTTGTATATTCTGCTTGCTGTATGCAAATGATTGAAAAAGTATCTCAAGCGATTGAATGTTTTAAAAAGAAAGATTTGTGGGCCAAAATAGCCTTTACCATAATCTTTCTTTCGTACTTGTCTTTTTGTCACACCTGTTTTAATCCAATAGCGGGGGATACTTATCCCGTTTATGAGAATAATTATCCGGGGGATTTGTTTGGCTTTCGGGCGAAAAATAAAGGCGCAAAGCAATGCAAGTTGGATGGCAAGAAACTTTTTCTAGAACGGGAAACTCAGAACGAATCATTTTGGTATGACTTCTTTGTTGATTCTAGGGCTCTTTATGTTTGGCATCTCCAATATCAGGATGTGGATAATGTCAAAAAAAATATTTTGACATACAGGTTTGAACCGCGTGGAGGTATTGGGGCTGTTGTTCAGGGGACGGGTATTGGGATTGATGAACGGCAAGATTCTATCGTAATTTTTTATGATGCTGAACCATTTGATGGCTTTACAATTGAGCCTAGCCCGTTTAGCGATAAAATCGTACTTCAGAAAAGTGCTCCGTTCGACGTTAAAAAAAGAGCTCCGGGCAAGGATGTCATTTCAGCTCATTGCGCTAAGGAGTGGTCCAATTGATCAAGAAATTGATAAATAAACTCTTTACTTTGACAGCCTTTATTGCTGCTGTCTGCTTGGCAATTCATTATACGCCAACGTTCTTGATTACAGGAAACATGGATTCTGTAGACAACGTGCCGTTTCGCATAATTGCTTTGCTGTTTACTTTATTGATGCTTGTGTCGGCTGTTTTGTTGTTGCTTGATTTGTTCTCGCTGAAAATCAAAATTGTACAAAATAAAGTTTGGATGTTTTTTGCGGCGATTGGTGTTGTTCCGATTTTGCCTTATGCCTCTTTTTGGTTAATCTATTTCGTGTGCTTCATCTTCCACTATGCAAAGCGATTGTGGGGATTTTTAGTCGGATAGTTTTAAGTGAAGGTTTTCTCCTGATACATTTAAAAAGGTTCAGGTAAAGAGTATGGTTTTGACGGAAGAAGAACTGGATTACCTCGCCTAGATCAAGATGAAAGGTGTTAAACAAGGAGCGGAAGAAAAAGCGCGCGAGATGGCAAAGAAAATGCTTGTCGAAGACTTTTCTATCCAAATGTTCACTAACTTTTAGACAATTAGACGGTCTTTTTCTATATTCTGGCGCATGACGAAATCCATAGTTATCCGCGATGCTCATGAACACAACCTCCGCCATGTCGATTTGACGATTCCCCGCGACTCGATTGTCGTGGTCACAGGCGTTTCGGGCTCGGGCAAGTCGAGCCTTGCCTTTGATACGGTGTTCCAGGAAGGGCAACGCCGCTTTGTGGAGTCGCTTTCGGCGTATGCGCGCCAGTTCATCGGCCGCATGAAGCATCCGGATGTGGAAAGCGTTCGCGGAATTTCGCCGACGATTTCGATTGACCAGAAGACGGTGAACCGTAACCCGCGCAGTACGGTGGGTACGGTGGTCGAGATTTTGGACCATTACCGTTTGATGTTTGCTCGCCTCGGCGTTCCGCATTGCCCTAAGTGTGGCAAGGTGATTCAGGCGCAGTCCGTCGACCAGATTGTCGATAACTTGTACGCTAGCGACGAGAATAAAAAGATTTTGGTGATGGCGCCGATTGTGCAGGAGCGCAAGGGCGAATACCGCAAGGAACTCGCGGAGCTCAAGGAAAATGGATTTGTCCGCGTGCGCGTGGATGGGACGATTTACAGGCTCGAAGAAGTGCCGCTGTTGGTGCGTTACGAGAAGCACACGATTGAAGTGGTGATTGACCGCTTGACGCTCGAACGCAAGAACATGAGCCGTTTGCGCGAGGCGATTGAAGGTGCCTTGAAGCTCACGGACGGAAAGCTCGTGTCGTTCTTGCTGACATCGCAGGAGGCGGGCGTGGATGGTGCCGCGAAGGAAGAATACCGCTTGCAGGGTACGCAACTCGCTTGTCCGAAGTGCGGAATTTCTATCCCGGAACTCGAACCGCGATTCTTTAGCTTTAACGACCCGAAGGGGCAATGCCCCGCCTGCAAGGGCCTTGGCGAAAGTTGCAAGTTCGATATCAATTTGATTGTGCCGAATCCGGATTTGTCTTTGAAAGAGGGTTGCCTTGCCCCGCAAAAGAAGGACGACGGTTGCATTATCTTTAGCGATTTCGGTTGGCGCAATTTGCGCACGATTGCAAACGAAATGCACTTTTCGCTTGATACGCCGTGGAATAAGCTCAAAAAGGCGCAGCAGGATGCCGTGCTTTACGGGACTCCGAGCGGGAGTGAACGCGGTGTGGTGACGATTATGCAGGAACTTTGGGACATGTGGCATATTTACCACTTCCGAAAGTATATGCAGATTGGCGTTTGTCCGGAATGTCACGGAACGCGAATCAACCGCATTGCGGCGGCCGTCGATTTCCACGGTCATAACATTTGCGAGATGACGGAATGGTCTGTTGAAAAGTCCGTTGAGTTTTTTGATAAGCTCAAGTTGAGCCCCAAGGAACAGCGCATCGGTCGCGAAGTGCTCAAGGAAATCCGCGGGCGCCTTGGATTCTTGAAGGCGGTGGGCCTTGGCTATTTGGACATTAGCCGCAAGGCTTCGACGCTTTCGGGCGGTGAGGCGCAGCGTATCAGGCTCGCAAGCGCCGTGGGTGCGGGGCTCCAGGGCGTGCTTTATGTGCTTGATGAACCAAGTATTGGGCTGCACCCACGTGACAACGATAAGTTGCTCGAGATGCTCGAGCGCTTGCGAGCCCAAGGCAACAGCCTTCTCATCGTGGAACACGATGAGGATACGATGCGTCATGCGGATTGCGTGATTGATGTGGGCCCTGGCGCGGGTGTCGAAGGCGGTCGCATTTTGGCGGCAGGCACTGTCGAAGAATTGGAAAAGAACAAGTCTTCGCTTACGGGCGCTTATTTGAGCGGTCGCAAGGCGATTGAAATTCCGACACAGCGCATGAAGATTGATGCAAAGACGCCGAAGCTTAAGATTTGCGGTGCTTGCGAAAACAACCTCAAGAACATTGATGTGGAAATCCCGCTGGGTGGTGCGTTTACTGTTGTGACGGGCGTTTCTGGCTCGGGCAAAAGCACGCTCATCAACCAGATTTTGCGCCGTGAACTTGCCCGCGTGTTCTACAATTCCGAAGAACCGGTCGGCAAGTTTGACCATTTGGAAGGTCTCGAAAACATCGACAAGGTCATCGAAATTGACCAGACGCCGATTGGGCGCACCCCGCGCAGCAACCCGGCGACTTATACGAAAATTTGGGACGATATCCGCGACTTGTTTGCGGGTATGGAAGAAAGCAAGGTGCGCGGGTACACGAAGAGTCGCTTTAGCTTTAACGTGAAGGGTGGCCGTTGCGATGCTTGCGAAGGTGCGGGCGTGAAGGTCATCGACATGCACATTTTGCCGAGCGTGCAAGTCACTTGTGATGTGTGCGACGGCAAACGCTTTAACGAAGCGACCCGTGAAGTTTATTTTAAGGGCAAGAATATTTCGGAAGTGCTCGACATGAGCATCAGCGAAGCCGCTGAATTTTTCAAGGACATTCCAAAAATTGCAGAACCGCTCAAGCTCCTTTGCGAAGTAGGCCTTGGCTACCTCACGCTCGGTCAGCCTTCCACAACTTTGAGCGGTGGCGAAGCGCAACGAGTGAAAATTGCTTCGGAACTCCGCCGTCCGGGTACGGGCAAGACGCTTTACTTGCTCGACGAACCGACAACCGGTTTGCATTTTGAAGATATCCGCCGATTGCTCGAATGTTTGAACCGCTTGCGCAGTCTCGGCAACAGCGTCGTGGTGATTGAACACAACCTCGATGTGATCAAGTGTGCAGACTGGATTATCGATTTGGGCCCGGATGCGGGCGTGAATGGCGGCCGCATTATCGCGACGGGAACTCCCGAACAAATTGCCAAATGCAAAAAGTCGGAGACGGGGCGTTACTTGGCTCCGGTCTTGGCGAAAAAGCATGGCGAAAACAAACATTTTGAACGCACGGATGAAAAGGGCGAAGATTACTCGCTCGATATCGAAGTTCACGGTGCGCGCAAGCACAACCTCAAAAACATCGATGTGACGATTCCGCGCCATAAGCTTACCGTGATTACGGGCGTTTCGGGCTCGGGCAAGTCGAGCCTCGCGTTCCATACGCTCTTTAGCGAAGGCCAGCGCCGCTTTGTCGAAACGCTTAGCACGTATGCTCGTCGATTCTTGGGTCGCCCTGACCGTGGTAGCATTGATTCCATTTCGGGCTTGGCGCCTGCGATTGCAATTGACCAAAAGAGCGCAAGCAAGAGCCCGCGTAGTACGGTCGCAACGCTCACTGAGATTTACGACTACTTCCGCATTTTGTGGGCTCGCGTAGGCACGGCGCATTGTTTGAAATGCGGAAAGCCGGTCAGCTCTTATGCCGCTGGCGACTTGATGCAGTTTGCTTTTGACCGAGACATCAACAAGATGGTGACGGTGCTTGCTCCGTTCGAAATCAAGGACGAAATTAAGTTGTCCAAGATTCTCACGGAAAAGGGTTACCGCAAGGCATATCTTGGCAAAAAGCTTGTGGAACTCCCGCTGCCCAAAGTCCCGACACGCGAAAAGCAGTTGCTGGCTGTAGTCGATTCTGTGGTGGTCAAGGAAGAAAATCGTGCTCGCCTTGTTGAAGCGTTTGAACGCGGCTACCGCGATGGTAACGGAATTCTCTACGTGGATTGCGATGGCGAAGAACGTCTCGCTGCAAGCGAAAAGCCGGGTTGCCCGGATTGCGGCTGGTACATGGATTCCGCGCTGAACCCCAAGCATTTCAGTTTCAATACGCACTGGGGCGCCTGCGAAACATGCCTTGGTCTTGGTCATTTTAAGGATGGCGAAGAATGCCCGGATTGCCATGGCGAACGCTTGAAGCCAGAATATCTTGCGGTGCGCATCTTGGGCAAGAACATTATGGATGTGCATCACATGAGCATTGCCGAAGCTCGCGATTGGTTTGCAAAGGTGGATTTCACCCAGGAAGAAAATGCGACTTCTGCATCCATCCAAAGTAAAACGACAATTGCCTCTCCGCTCCTCCGCGAAATCATTGGTCGTTTGGACTTCTTGATTAGCGTGGGCCTTGGCTACATTGGTCTTGACCGTGCGGGCGATACGCTCTCGGGAGGTGAATCCCAGCGTATCCGCTTGGCAAGCCAAATCGGCAGCGGCCTTGAAGGCGTACTTTATGTGCTTGATGAACCGACTGTGGGCCTTCACGAAAGCGATACCGCGAAACTTCTCGATACACTTTACCGCTTGCGCGATTTGGGCAATACGCTTGTGGTTGTGGAACACGACATTAAGATGATGCAGGCCGCAGACCACATTATCGATATGGGCCCTGGTGCTGGAGACTTTGGCGGTGAAGTTGTTGCCGAAGGAAGTCCAGCGGAACTTGCAAAACCGTATGCGTTGCAGCAGTTCCCGCGCAGCGAAACGGTCAAGTTCCTTACGTATTCCACGCCGGTCGCTAACCAGCTGGAACCGGTGCGCATTACGGAGGATACGGAATTCTATGAATTCAAGAACCTCAAGGCGAATAACTTGAAAAATTTGTCTGTGAAATTCCCGAAAAAGGCGGTGAGCGTTGTCTGTGGCGTTTCGGGATCGGGCAAGAGTTCTCTTGTTGTTGATGAAATATTCCCGGCGCTTAAAAAACAGTTTCAGGCGCGTGGACGCAAAAAACAGAGCGGCGAAGTCTTGCTTGTGGACCAGAGCCCGATTTCGGGAACGCCACGCAGTACGCCGGCAAGCTTTACAGGTGTCTTTGACGATATCCGCAAGCTGTTCGCGAAGCTCGAACAGTCCAAGATGAAGGGCTTCGATTACGGTCGCTTTAGCTATAACCTTGCGCGAGGCCGTTGCCCCGCTTGCGAGGGCCGTGGCGCCGTCGCTGTCGAAATGCACTTCCTCTCGGATATTTGGGAAACTTGTGAAGTCTGCGGTGGCAAACGTTACAATCAAGAAACTCTTACGGTCACGTTCAAGGGCAAGAACATTGCTGACGTGCTTGACATGCGCATTGTCGAAGCCTGCGAATTCTTCAAGGACCAGCCGAAAATTTTGCCGAAACTCGAATGTCTCCGCGATGTGGGCCTCCCGTACGTGAAACTCGGTCAACCCGTGACGACGCTTTCGGGCGGTGAATCCCAGCGCTTAAAGCTTGCTGCTGAACTTTGCCGCCGTCCGGCAAATGAAATGGTCTACCTGCTCGACGAACCGACAACGGGGCTTCATTTGAAGGATATCCAGATTCTGTGGAACCTCTTGCGTAGGCTTTCGGCGCGTGGCGATACGGTCATTGTCATTGAGCACCATCCGGATATTATCCGTTTGGCGGACTGGAAGGTCGAATTGGGGCCTGTTGGCGGTGCAAAGGGCGGTTACTTGCTTGAAATGGGCGTTAATTCGTCAAAATTTTAGAACATCTTTTCTAAGAAGAAATTATTTTTCTAAACGAGAAGGTTCTAAAAGACAGGAGAGCTTATGACATTTTCCCGATTGCTTCCGCTTTTGTTGCTAGTCCCGGCGCTTACCATGGCCGATGAAGACCGCAACTTCAAATTGACTTCGGAAAATTTTAAGGTCGGTAGCCTCCTGGACGGAAGTATTGTAGAAAATGCTTCCAAGAAAGCTATTGCATTGGACAAATCTTTAGCAATCTCGCAAGCTCCGGTGTTCCCGCTGCACCCTAACACGCTTTACCTTCGCTATAAAAAATCCGCAAAGGAATATTATTGGTTTTCTGGGGAAGCAAAGCCGGAAGAATATAAAAAGCTCCATGCCTTTAACCTTAAAGATAATCATCTAGGCGTGCGCGAAGTCGCTGGCCTCCGTTTTTACGCCTCCCGCCAGTATAAAGCCTTCCAGGACGAAGCTGATATCTACTTTGATGCCGAGTACGTTTATTCCCCGCGCGTATCCAAACTCCTGTTTATGAAGAATGGCAAGTGGCAGGTCTTGGAAGAAAGCGTTCATCCGGGCATGGTGCAAATCCAGTCCGATGAAAAAAAATTGGAAGTCGTGGCCTTGAATTCAAAGATGAAAGCGGGGACGAGGACGATTTATCCGGCAGAAAATGGGGTCTACATTTTCTCCTTCAATGCGCCTGACAAATATCCGTATGTGGATGCCGCTGTGCTCAAGCCGGGCGAGGTGCTCACGTTCAATGTGAAGTTCCCGGAACCGGATTCCGTTGTCGAACTTTCGAGCTCTAGCGCCGTTCCCGAAGTTGCCGTAACTAGTTCGGGGGCTGTTCCCGTTGCAGATTCTGTATCAGTTTCTTCTAGCTCGGGTGCCGCTCCTGCTGATTCTTTGGTAATTCCTGATTTTGACGCTCCTGTTTCGAGTTCCAGTGTTGCTTCTTCGGAATCGAAATCGCCTGCGCCAGAGCTTTCCGTGACGCTTGAACAAGTGCAGGCTCTTCAAACGCTCGAAGAAACTGAAACACTTTACGATGCTTTCTCTGCTGATGTCGACAAGAATTTCACGCGTGTGGACACGACTGAATTTTCGAAATTCTATCCGCCCATCAAGCCCGCCGATTCTCTTGGACTGAATGATTCTGGAAAGGTCTATCGCAATTACGTTTCTCACTATAATTACAAACGTGCCGAAGCGCAAACGTTGTGGCGCCAAAAGAAGTTAGGTGTTGTGAGTGCTATGTACAAGGCGTTCCATGCAAAGCTTGATAGTCTTCAGGCTCTTCCGATTGATATCAACGTGAAACCTGTTGCAATCGAAAACATTTTGAAAGCTCCCGAAACCGTTACGGACTCGGCAGACACGATTAAGAATGTAACGGGGCCTGCAAAGGTGGATTCTCTGAACCTTCATTTTGGTGCGGCTCACAGCCGTGTAGAAGTTTCTTGGAAAGGCGTTGTGGAAGGTTTCTCTATGGATTCGCTTTCGTCCATGCTTGCCAATAACGATTCTACTCTCGTAACAACGTTGCACCTTGTGAACAATAAGCCGGTGTGGGTGTTCAAGGAAGGAACTCTTGTTGGCCGTTACCAGTATCGATATACCAAGATTCTTTTCCGTGTGGGCGATTCTCTCTATACCGGCAAGGGTGAATTTAGTTTGCCTAAACACATTGCAATGGAAAAAGAAGTTGAGGAATGGCTTAGGAATAAAGTGCCTGAATCGTCTTCGTCTGTAATTGCAAGTTCGTCTTCCGAAGCTGTGGTAGATACAGTCAAGGCGGACTCCTTTAATATTGTTGAACATGCAACTCGCGGTACCGTTGCCATTATTGATTCCGGCTCGTTCCGCTATCGTGGCAAGGTTGTTTCGATGTCACCGTACGCAATCCATACAACCGAAGTCACGCAGGAATTTTTCCACAAGATTATGGGGCTTCTGGATTCTGCAAAGCGCATTCCGGATAGGTCTGCATTCAAGGGCCCGCAAAAACCGGTCCAGAACATTACTTGGGAAAAAGCTCAATATGCATGTAAGGTGCTTGGCGGTGATTTGCCGACCGAAGCTCAGTGGGAATATGCTGGTCGTGCCGGTAGCAACGATGGAATTCTTTGGAATTCCGATGACGTGATGAGTGTCGGCAAGTATGCAATCTTCGCGGAAAACTCTTTTAAGAGAGGCAAAAAGAGCGACGCTTATGGTCCGCACGATGTAGCGACCAAGTCTCCGAATGCATGGGGCCTTTATGATATGTCGGGTAACGTAACCGAATGGACTCGCGATAATTACTTTGCAATCACGTTCTCTATTGAAAGCTCAAATCCGACGGGTTCTTTCTGGGGTACGGGTAAAGTAATAAAGGGCGGTTCCTGGAAGGACAAGGCAAAGAAACTGAACATGACTGAACGAGATGATGAAGATCCACGTTACTGGTCTGATTTCATCGGCTTCCGTTGCGTGTTCCCACTCGATAGAATTATTCAGGGAAAGTAAAATGAACAACGATTCCAATAAGGAAAAAAGTTTATTCAAGAAGCTTACGGCACTCCCGTATTTGCTGGTGTTCTTGGCATTGTTGATGCCATTGGCCAACGTTTCTTGCTCGGCAAAAGAGGATAGCAAGCCGATTGCCGAAATGACGTTTTATCAGGTGGCTTCTGGTGTTGACCTCGATCAATCGCTTGTGGAACCGGCGCTGGGGCAGATGCACCGCATGGTCAAGGAGAATCCGAAAGTTCTCGACCGTTTCAAAACGCAGATGCCGAACTTCCCCAAGATGGAGTCCGTTCATCATTTGTACGGAATCCTAGCGGCTGTATTCTTGGCTGCTGTATTTGCTTGGCTTGTTCCGCTTGCATCGACGGTGATGGGGCTATTGTCGATGATTTCGCTGTGGTCGCTTTTGATGAAGCTATCGCATATTAGCGAAACTCTTGGAATCCCGCTCTTGAAAGTAGAGGCGGGCATTGGGCTTTATTGCGCGAGTTTCCTGATTTTGATTGGAACGGCGATGAATATCGCGACGATGGTCCGCCCGGCTGTTATGGCGCGGCGCGCTCGCAAAAAACAAAAGTAAATAGAATCGAAGTTGTAACGCGCGGACCTGGCTTTTGCCGGGATTTACTTGATTTGAATACGTGACTTTTATCAAATGTAAGTAAATTGTAGTGAAATTTTACAAAAAAGTTATGATTTGTTGGGGTTTTCCTTTTGTTTCGAAAATTTTAAATTTTCGCGCGTTGTGGGGTTATCGTAGACACCTGTTTATGATAGCTGGATGTTTGGTACGTAACATTAAAAACCAATGATACTTGGTGATAGTATCAGACTTTTAATATTATGACAGAACAACGAAAAGTTTCTGCATCCGGTTTATCTTCGATTCCCCAAGGGAAGAATATAATCCCTGTTGCTTTTTCTGCAAACTTTTCGCTAACATCCTTGCCCCATTTAACGAACTCTATAGTTGGGAGATAGACAATGAGAAATCTGAAAGCATTTTCTGCTTTTGCTTTTGCCCTCGCCTTGACGGGAACATCATTTGCTGCCGATGGAGAAGAAATTCTCGGTACGTATGGCGCCATTACGGTTAAGAAGGTTCAAAAAGAGGTCGTACAAGATTGGGAAAGTAAATCGTACAGAATTGTTGCTGTTATCGATGATGAATCTGATGAAACTCCGGTGATTACTGAAGATATCCAGGCGGATTCTGTTTATTACAATCGTGTCTTTAAGTCCAAGATTCCGTCTACAATCATGTTGCCTTTCGATGTGCCAACGTGGAAGTTATCTGGCCTTAACGCTTTTGAATTTGTAAGTGTTGTGAAGTATACGGATCATTTTGTTATCAATGTTCGTGATGCCAAATATGCTAACACTATCAAGGCAAATACTCCTTATGTCGTCATGCCTGAACAGGATAAGGATACAGTCATTTCGTTCCATATGGATTATCAAACTCCAGATTATGTGACTCTCAATACGACAACGGAAAATGGGCATGGAGTTTTTTCTGCAGGCGGTTATGATTGGAATGTTATAGGGACCTATGAACGTATAGAATTCAAAAAGCCTAAGGGTGTCTATGGTTTTGCTTCTGAAGAACGCGAAAATACGAAAATAGGTGATTTCAGGAGAGCTGCTTGCAGTGAAACACGTTGTCCCTTCATCAAACCTTTTAGAGCGTATTTAAAGTGCACTTTGACCAAGGAAGAGTCTGCTTCGCAAGTGAAGGGTTTGGCTAAGATGGCTGAATCTGCCAGTTTGGAGGATTTGCCAGAAAAGGTTGCTGTTAATGTTATTTCGGATAGCACTAATAGTGGTACTACTTATATAGGAACCCTTAATACCCGTACGGGGGAATTTGTTAAGGAAGACAACCGTTGGAGCGATATGAAAGGTCGCTTGCTTCAGCATAAGCCGACTGCGAAGGGTGTCTATTACCACAATAAGAAACAGGTTATTATCAAGTAGGATTGGTTGAAAAATGAATATCAAGGTAGAAAAGAAAAAGTATATATTCCCCTGTATGGAAGTTGTGAATTTCACGCAAGAAGCTTGTCTGCTTAGTGCTTCACAAGAAGAAGATGATAATGGCGAAGATGTACCGGAAATCGAAACCTTTGATGGTGGATTTAACTAACAAGTTTTTCCATTGAAGAAAATTGAAAAAAGGTCGCGAGTTCAGCACTCGCGACCTTTTACTTTCGTCTTTGTACAAGTACCAAATGCTAGGCTCGAAAATAGGTTTGCAAGCAACCCTGCTTTGCTCGCCTTACGCATTTGTCGTCTGTAGCCGCTATACAAAACTTGGCAACTTGTTGCCTTTGTTGCTGTTATCCACTTTGTGGATAAGCGGCGTTCTTTCGTCTAATTACACGTTAAACAAGAAGTACATGATATCGCCATCCTGCACGAGGTATTCCTTACCTTCGGTACGTACAAGACCTGCTTCCTTGGCTGCGTTCCAGCTGCCGTGCTTCAAGAAGTCGCTGTAGCTTAATGTTTCTGCGCGGATGAAACCGCGTTCAAAATCCGTGTGGATGACGCCTGCGCACTGTGGAGCCTTGAAACCAGCGTGGAATGTCCAAGCGCGGCATTCCTTTTCGCCTGCGGTAAAGAACGTGCGGAGGCCAAGGATTTCATAACCTTTACGAACAACTGAATCAAGTCCGGATTCGGTCATGCCGAGTTCCTTGAGAAAGTCTGCCTTGTCGGCCGGTTCCATTGCAGAAAGTTCTTCTTCAATCTTGCCGCTGATAACAATCACGTCGTGACCATGCTTAGAAGCGTATTCCTTGAGCTTATCCACGTAGGCGTTACCCGTGAGAATGTCGTCTTCCTTCACGTTTGCGCAGTAGAAAAGCGGCTTTGCCGTGAGGAGTCCGAGGTCCTTGACGATGAGTTCCATTTCTTCGCTGTCGTGCATCACGGTGCGAGCGGCGTGGCCTTCTTCCATGCTCTTCTTCAAGAGTTCGCAAGCGGCAAGGCGAGCTTTTGCTTCGGCGTTACCGGTACGTGCAGACTTTGCTTCGGTAGCAAGGCGCTTTTCGACCGTGTCCAAGTCCTTGAGGATAAGTTCAGTTTCGATGACTTCCACATCGCGGATCGGATCTACAGAGCCGTTCACGTGGATGATGTTTTCGTCGTCAAAGCAGCGCACCACTTCCATGATGGCTTCGCATTCGCGGATGTGGGTGAGGAACTGGTTTCCGAGACCTTCGCCCTTAGAAGCGCCCTTTACAAGACCTGCGATATCTACAAATTCTGTAACGGCCGGGACGATGGATTTCGGGTTATAGACCTTCACAAGTTCATCGAGACGAGCATCCGGGACGCTGACCATGCCGACGTTTGGGTCGATGGTGCAGAACGGATAGTTTGCGGATTCTGCGCCTGCGTTGGTGATTGCGTTAAAGATGGTGCTCTTGCCCACATTGGGGAGGCCTACGATGCCACATTTAAAACCCATGATAATCTCCGATTTTTAGCGGCTGTACTTTCCGCTTGTTTTTTCGGCGTAAAGGTAGAAAAATGCCCTTGGAGTGAAGCTTACGAAAATCTAAATTTACGCCCGTTTTTAGGTGTTGTATGGCAACGGATACGTTAAAGACGAATATGGATATGTTGAACGGCCCTCTCGGAAGAAAAATCTTGAGGTTTGCCATTCCGCTTGCAGCAACGAGCATTTTGCAACAGCTGTTCAATGCTGCCGATGTTGCCGTGGTGGGTCAGTTTGCAGGCGACAAGGCGCTGGCCGCAGTCGGGGCTAATACGTTCGTCATCAACTTGCTCATCAATCTGTTCGTGGGCATTTCTGTCGGTGTGAACGTGGTGGTCGCGAATTCCATCGGGGAACGCAGCTACCGTTCTGTAACTCGCAGTGTTCACACGTCGGTGATGGTTTCGTTCTTTAGCGGAATTTTTCTTTCTTTTGTCGGAATCGTTTTTGCAAGGCCGATCCTTTCGGCGGTTTCGACGCCTGCAGATATTATGGATATGGCGGTTCGCTACTTGCAAATTTATTTTGCCGGGATGCCGTTCGTGATGCTGTTCAACTTTATCGCGGCAATTCTGCGTGGCAAGGGCGATACAAAACGCCCGCTCTACGTGCTTATTGTAGCGGGTGCCGTGAATGTCGTCTTGAACTTGATTCTCGTGGCGGGCTTTGGCCTTGGCGTGTCGGGTGTTGCTATTGCGACTGTCCTTGCAAATGTCATTAGTGGACTTACTTTGTTCTATTTCTTGCTCCATGAAGTGGGGCCGTTCAAACTTGAATTCTGGAAGCTGCGCGTGACGCCGCTTTTCTTGAGCCGTATTATGCGCGTGGGGCTACCCTCGGGGCTGCGCGGTGTCGTTTTTTCGTTTAGCAATGTGTGCTTGCAGTCCGCCATCAACAGCTTGGGCTCTTCGACGGTAGCTGCTTCTGCGGCGGCCCTCAATTACGAGTTCATCGTTTACTATTGGCTCAATTCATTCTCGCAAGCCTGCGTGACTTTTGTGGGGCAAAATTACGGCGCAAAGAATATGCCCCGTTGCCGTAGCACCGTCCGTTGGACGCTTTTGCTGGGTTGCGTTTCTACGATTGTGTTGAGCGCGCTCTGCTGTATTTTTGCCCATCCATTGCTGTCGGTGTTTACGTCTGATTCCGAAATTATTGAAATCGGTTCTATCCGCATGTATGTGGTGGTGGGGCTCCTGTTTATCAATGTCTTTCTGGATGTGTTTTCGAGCGCGCTTTCGGGAATGGGGAGGTCTCTTGCGCCGGCGCTTACTTGCGTTGCTGGCGTGTGCGGAATCCGCATCCTCTGGGTGTTCTTTGTATTCCCCAATTACAAGTCGTTTGCCTCCCTCATGGTTATTTACCCGATAAGCTGGGTGGTGACCATCTCTGTTCTTGCGGGGCTATACTTCTACTACGTAACGCATACGAAATTTAAGGTTCCCTAAAATTCGTTTTTAGCTTGTAAAAACGGCTTGATTGTTGCAATTTCGGGGATTTTTAATTGTAAATGTTTGTTTTCTGATTTGCCCGTTTTGACGGCATTGCCAATTACTTGACATTTTGTCAATGGACGGATTTGGCACTTTTGAGAGATATTTCCCAAATGAAAATATTTTTCAGGTATCCAATAAACTGCCGATTTGGGATTGGATTCGTAAGGTGTCAATTAGTGTTGGAGAATTGATGCTTCTGTATCGGGTGGAGACTTGGGTCACTCTTTTTTTATGATTGCAGCAATTTAGGTGACCAAGGCCGAACAGAGTTTCCAATCCCAAACGGCCTTTTTTGCCCCCTTTGAGGGGGCTTTTTTTATGATAGTAAGTATCCCGAAGGGTAATTAACTTGCTATAGCAAGTCGTCGAGGTTTATCCCGTACATTTTCACGTTGTCAATCCACACGTCGGAGCCATTGTAAACGAAAATCGTGAAGCGCGTAATCTTGTTACGGGTTACATCCCAACCATGGTAGCTCTTGCCATCGGCGTTGGTGAAGTCCTTGGGAGTGACCACAACGCGAGTCCATTCCTTATTGACACTTTCTTTGTACGAAGTTTTGTAGTTCGTGTCGGATTCGACGATGGTTTCAAGCACAATTTCAAAGTCTCCATCGCCCTTGATCCAAACTTCTACAGAATCGAGCTTGCTCAGGTCATGCTGGTGATCTGCAATGCGGGTACCGATAACGACGTAGCGACCCAATTTATTTGCCTGGTATTGCACGTGGAGCACGTTTTTACCGAAAATTGAACTGTCGGCTTTTTCGATGCCCTTTGTCGGGTCCTTGTTCAAGTCGTTCTTGACCGTTGCGCTGTCGTGAGGTTGCACGTACCAGTCGAACTTGTTGTTCAGCGGTGCCGGAAGTGCGTTGTATTTGGTGCCGCTTTCGAAGTTCAATATTGTGACGCTGTTGAGTGCGCTCACGAGCGAATCGCTGATGCCTTCCCAGACGTTCACGTCCTTGAGTTTTTCGGCTTTCTTGTCGCCCCACATGAGCATCCACGGTCTGACGGTATCTGCTGCACTTTCAACACGGATGTTGAGTGTTGCGCTGTTGATTGTCGTATCCCAGCCGTCGATTTCAAACGGGATGAGGTTGCCGCTTCCGTCGTAAAGGCGTATGTCGCTACCGTCCTTCTCGGCCTTCGAGAAGTCGAAGTTTTCTTCGGTCAAGCGCAAAACAAGAACTGTCGGGAACGTGAGCGGACGCATCCAATCCGAAATCAGTTCGGAAGGCATAAAGCGGATTGCGTTTTCAGGAACGACTTTGTTCGGGTTCTCGATGAGTCCGAGGTCAATGGTGTCGTTCGTCGTAACGGTTGTAGATGTTTGGCCGATGGCGCTCAAGTCCTGTGCATCCCAAGCGCTCACGGTGAGGTTTCCGCATGGAGCCTTACGGATGACGAACTGACCGAGGGAATCAGTCTTGATAATTTCGTTGGTGCCTTGGATGGCAACCCAGGCGTAATTGGCGGAGTCCGGCAAGTCAACGAGACCCTTCACTGAACCTACGGCTTCGAGCGATGCGCTGTCGAGCGTGTACTCGTGATTGAGGTTGTTGAGCGTATATTGCAAGACAATAGAAGAATCGCCCTTGGTAAAGTTGATGATGTAAGAGCCGTTTTGGTGCCTGTCGATGTGGACCCAACCGTTTGTATCGGTTTCGCCTTCGTAGGTGTATTGTACTGCGCTTGTTTCGGCAGTGTCGGCTACATACCAAGAGGGGAGCACCTGGTAGCGTACTTTGGCTGCCGGTGTACCGTCGTTAAAAACTCGAATGGCGATGGCGTTTTCGATTTCCGTCGTATTCCCGGCAGAGTCGTTGCCTGCACCGCAAGCAGCGAGAATTCCAAAGGGTACCAAATAAAGAAGCTTGTTAAAATTTTTCATTTTATTTTTCCTTCTTTTTATTGAGTGCGACGGGGAATAAGGCGAGGTTCAACTGCATAACGCGATCGGGCACAATGCATTTATCGACTCGAATCTGGATTTCCTTGCGGAATTCCTTGAGCATCTTTTTGAGGTCTTCGAATCCCTTGGCGTCGACGGCCATGGTGATTGTCGAAATGTCACGGTTTTCTGGCGGAATTTCATTCAAAGAACGGATGCCAAATTGCATGACCTTCGAATGGAAACTGCGGATGGCTTGAGCTTTTTCGGCGCCTTGAACCGTGATATGCGGGTCGGCGAGGCGGACTTTGCTGTTATTGTTGATCGGCTGGATAAAACCGAGCGACTTCAAAATCTCGATGCTTTCTTGCGCCTGTTCTTCGGTAATGGGCGGAATGACGCTGTTTGCGATTTCCGGGATGTCCACATTGCCGTGCTTCACTTCGATGAGCGCTCTTACGACGATCGTCCACCAGGCGCTGAGATACTTGAGTTCGTTGTCTTTGAGCAGATGGCGCTTGACATCACGCAACTGGAAGGCCTTTTGCAGAATTTCTGCTTTGGTCTTTTCGGACTTGGTGCGCGAGGCGACAATCAGCAAATCGAAATAGGCTGCTCCGCGCCCGTCGAGCCCGAGCATTTTTTTTGCGGCGGGAACTGCATGTACGGGGAGGTTGCGCTTTTTCTGAACTATATAATAAGCGTGACTTGAATCCAAGCCAAGCGTTTTGCCGAGAGTGCTGAAGGAATACAAGGAGTTGTGTTTCTTATGCTCCAAGTAATAATCCTTGATCATATCCCGGTAGTCATCGTAATCAAAGATTTCTGCCATAACCAAACCTATACTAAATATACTTTAAAAATTGTGGGAGGGAGGCTTGTGAGTAATTAGTAAGTAGGTATTTGGCCGGTTGAGGGGCTAAATTGGTGCTTTTTGAATGTATAATTACTAGAATTACATGGGAATCTTTTTTGGAATGAATATGGCTCAGAAGAAAAAAAATTGGATTAGGCGCGTTGTTGGCCTTTTGCTGATGTATGTTCTTTTATTCGTGGGGTACGAGTATTGGCAAAAAAAAGTCGAAGAACGTTTTCTATATGAAGACATGATTCATGCAACGAATGAGTGCATCCGAGTAGGTGACTGGAAATGTGCCGAGAAAAATGTTCAGGAACTTTTGAAGTCCGAACCAAATGATACGAATTTGCAGATGCACATGGCAGGCATTCTATTTGAACAGGAACGTTATCAGGAATGTATCAGCTACATTGAATCGTTGAACTTTAAACACAAGGATTTAGATTACCTTGTTGAAAAGTCGAATGCCTTGGAACAGGAATTGAAAAATCTGGGTGTCGAAAAGTCTATGCATTTCCGCTTGGAATTTGATGGCGGCCCTTCCAAGAAAGACGTGATGGAAGCGCTTGCCGTTTTGGAAGTTGCCTACGATTCGATTAGTAATTTGTTCGACTATTTGCCCAAAAACAAGATGAGCCTTGTGCTGTATGAGGATAAGGAATATCAGGGAACGGGACCGCGCCCGGATTGGGTGGGCGCCGTGTTTGATGGAAAATTGCGCGTGCCTGTGAACATGATGGCGTATCGTGAAGTTTATCGTCCGGTGCTGTTTCATGAACTGACGCATTCATTTGTTCGTGCGATGACGCATGCGAATGTGCCGTGTTGGATGAATGAAGGAATTGCGCAGGTGATTGACGGCTCGCATAACAATGAAGAACACCCGGCGGGAGCAAAGCCAAGCATTGAATCGCTAAGAAAATCTTTTGTGAAAGAGACAGATTCGAAAAAAGTGCAAAAACTTTATTGGTACTCGCGGAGAATGGTTGAAGAACTTTTGTGGCGTGATGGTGACGGTCCGGAAGCTTTCCGCAATTTTGCAAAATGCTTGCAGGACTTGCGTGGACTCGGAACGGATAAAGCTCTGCAAAAGTATTACGGAGTAACTGCTCAAGATTTGTTAGAAACGATTCGATGAGCGTTGTGGTGGATTGTACGATGGATACAGCATTGAAAAATATCGTGATTCTCGCGACGGGCGGTACTATTGCGGGCGCGGGCGAGCAAGGTAAGGATATTGGGTACAAGTCGGGCTCAATCAAGGCGCAAACGCTGATTGATGCGATTCCGGAATTGAAAAATGTGGCGAACATTTTTGTGGAACAGGTCTGCAATATCAATTCGGACGATATCACTTCTGAAATTTGGATTTCGATTGCGTTGCGGATAAAAGAACTATTTGAAAATGGGTTTGGCGATTCGCATGAACTTGTCGATGGTATCGTGATTATGCACGGGACCGATACGATGGAAGAAACGGCTTTCTTCTTGAGCTTAGTTTTAAATGTTGCGAAACCTGTGATTTTGACCGGCTCGATGCGCCCTGCAACCGCAGCGGAACCGGATGGCCCCGCGAACCTGTTGTTTGCCGTAAAATGTGCCGTTGAACAGTCGTTGCAGCGCCCTGAGCGTGCCGAAGGAACCATCCTGAGCAACGCCGAAGGATCTAGTGATAGTCCCGTCCGCATCGCATTCGCAGGCAAGCTTATGGACTCCCGCACTGTGCAAAAAATCCACGCGAACGACCTTGACGCCTTCGCCGAAATAGGGACCGCGCAGTCCTCCCGGCCCACGTTCGACATTTCCTCCCTGCGTTCCCTCCCGAAAGTCACCGTTCTTTACTTTAACGCCGATGCCGATGCCGACCTTGTGCGTTATGCCGCAGAACGTTCTGCGGGCCTTGTCATTGCAGGTGCGGGCGCCGGAGAATTTTCGCAATCATGGATGAACGCGATTGGCGATGTTGTTGCAAAATCGAATGTCCCGGTGGTCATTTCAACGCGAATCAATCGCGGTTCCATTGTCCCGGAACAATTGCTTGTGCCCGGAACCATTGCTGCATACAGTTTGCCGCCAGCCAAAGCCGCCGTCCTCTTGCGCCTAGCATTAACCATCACGAATGACCCCGCGGCTATTCAAAAGTTCTATCAGAGGTATACATAGTAAGCGAGAAGAGTGGTTGAATAATTTAAGGATAATGAAGGAACGTCGAGAGAATGGTGGCGTCGGCCAAGGAATACCTTCGCAAAAGTCTGCAAGGTGAGTGTCGCGACGGGCTGCTTGCAGACCGGCATGACCGAACCGCAGCGACGGACGCCGTAGGCGTCAACTCCGAGCTGGGGCCCCGCCCGCATGACGTACTTTTTGCGTTTCAAAAACAATTAATTCTAGAGTAATTAAAAATGAAATTTTTAATACAGCGAGTCACTAAGGCTCAAGTCGATATTGAAGGTCAAACCGTCGGAAAAATTGACGGCAAGGGATTCCTTGTTCTAATCGGAGTCGGTGAAGGCGATACCCGCGAAATAGCCGACCGTTTTATCAAGAAAATGCTTGCACTCCGCATCTTTGCCGACGAAAATGGCAAAACGAATCTCTCCATCAAAGATGTTGGCGGTTCGCTGTTGCTCGTTTCGCAATTCACGCTTTATGCCAATTGCAACAAAGGCAACCGCCCTACATTCAATGGGGCCGGTAATCCGACGCTTGCAAATGAACTTTACGAGTATATTATTGAACAGTGCAAAAAGGAAATTGCGGTTGTCGAAACAGGAAAGTTCGGCGCAGACATGCAAGTAAGCCTCGTCAACGACGGCCCATTTACTATAATGTTGGAATAGCACGTAACCGATTATTCTTGTCATTCCCGGTTTAACCGGGAATCTCCATAAAGGCGAATGCTGCGAAAATGCTTGCATTTTCATAGCTGAGCCGAATGGAGTGGGCTATAGCCCCATCTCCTTCTTGTAAAAATGAAAGGGAGATGCCTGCTCGGTGGCAGGCATGACAAGCAGAATATTAGGAGTATTTTATGAAGTTTTTGCAATTTATGTTATTGTGTGCCTCGACACTATTCATCGCCTGCGCGGGCTCGCGAGATTCCTCGTCGGAAGGCTCTGCCGATGACATGGCCGATGCTCCGTGCACAGAATGTGGTACGCGAGGTGAAATTGAACTGAAAATTACAGACGAAAAATTTTATCGCGAATGGAATTCCGCTGCGTTTAGCCGCATCGATTCGAATGCGGTTGTCGGTGTTTTCCCTGCGCTCAAGGTCACTGCAAATCGCCCCGAAAGTTGCAAAATGTGCCATAGCTACAGCGCTGATGCTCTTGATTTTGACCTCGCTCGCGTCGAAGATTCTTTGTTTGTAAAAGCCTTCCCGAAAATGACTCGTGAACTCATGCTTCCGGGCATGCGCGTTCCTGATGCCGATTCCGCTTACATAGATACGTTGTCTGCAAAGCTTCTCAAGATGAAATTTGTCGAAGGCAAACGACTTGATGATGTAACTCCGTGGAAAGAACGTGATGGCGTTGAACAGACATTGACACGTCAATTACCGTTTGAACTTTCGGATTTGCTCAATAAAATCGCAAGTCGCTATGAACTCCGCTATTTGACAATTCCACTCCTGATGGATGTCACGATGGATCCTGACTTGGGCAAGAAAGGCGGATTCAAATGGGAGATTGTTTGGAGCATGTGGGATGCCCGCTACGGCGAACTCGTTTGCCTTACGTATTCCTCGTTTACCGCAGCAACGACAACGCGTGTAGCGCCCGAAAAAGAATGGGCGACCCCGTTCGCCTCTAGACTTTGGAAATTACTCAACACCGACGTTGCGCATTTCGAGAATCACTGATTTAGTTACTAGTTCTTAGTCATTAGTTATTAGATTAATTTTTGGCGCCTTCGGCGCGATTATAAATAACTACAGACCATTGACTAAAGACTAATTACTACTTTTTAAGTTATGAACACTCCTTTCTACGTTTTTATGAAGCTTTTGCCGAAGAACGCTGCAAGTCGCGTCTTTGGTGCGTTTACGCGTTTGCGTATCCCGTTCTTGAGCAAGTTCGCTCGTAACGCTTTCGCTAGCTACTATAAGCTGGACATGGCTGAGGCAGAGTATCCGCTGAGCCATTACAAGAACATTGGCGAACTTTTCATCCGTAGGCTCAAGCCGGGCATGCGTCCTGTTGCCGATGCCGAAATCGTAAGTCCGGTGGATGGAGTGCTTTCGCAAACGGGTACGTTCGATGGTGACGAACAGAACTTGATTCAGGCAAAGGGCAAAACATACACGCTCACGAGCCTGTTGCGCAGTGCTGAACTCGCAGAACGTTTCAAGGGTGGCGCATTTGCGACAATTTATTTGGCCCCGTTTAATTACCACCGTATCCACAGCCCTGTTAAGGGAAACCTCGTGCTTTCAAGCTACTGCCCGGGTACGCTTTGGCCGGTGAATGTCGGGAGCGTCGAACGTGTTGAAGGTCTTTTCTGCATCAACGAACGCTTGACCAGCCAACTGCGTTTGGCGGACGGTTCCGAAGTGCTCGTGGTTAAGGTCGGTGCAACGAACGTTGGCCGCATTGGCGTTGTGTATAATGATTCTATCTTGACGAATGCAGGCAAGCTCCCTCGCGATAAAAAACGTTTGGATTGGGTTCCAAATAAAGAATTTCCGTTTGAACGCGGCGATGAACTTGGTCGATTTGAAATGGGCAGTACCGTGATTCTCGTGGTCGATAAAAATATCCGCGAACGTCATCCGGATTTGTTCAAGTCGCGTCTTGGTCAGGCCGTGAAGGTGGGCGAGGCTCTCTAGTTGGTCTCGGTAAAGCGGTTCATTCACGACGAGCCTGCGCTATTCAAGGCTTCAAAGGCTTTTGTCGCGCAGCTTTTTCGCTGTGCCGATCCGATAGTTTACGTTGCGTGCAAACTATCGGATAAAAATGAACAAATTGCATGGACTTTGCTTGGGAGCGCTCTTTTTCAGGAACGCTCCTATCCCGAAATTTTGCGGTTGATGTTGGCCTTGCACGAACGGTTTCCGGGCGATAAACTTTGGTCGCTCCCCGTACCAAAGGGCGGCGAAATCGAAGAGGTCGTGGAACAGACGTTCAATAGCCGCAATTGGTCTGTGTTCGAAAATGTTGCCGGAATTTTCTGGAGTGTAGGGCTTTTTGTCCGTCACCATCCCGATTTGGTTGCCTGGATGCGCGAACGCACTCCCGAAGAAATGTGGCGCGACTTGGGCGAAATCTATTTCATGGGGCGTTCTAACCCACGTCCGAAGGCTTGCGCTGCGATTTACCGTCTGATTGCGCCTGCTCCACTCGGGCTCGGGCTTGCTTACCGTGAATGTGCAAAGATGCCTCCGCTGCCGCTTACAATGGGTGCCCGCCGCTTTCTTGCCATGCTAGGCCCTGCTAAGGAAGATAACTTTTCCGAGCTGGATTCCAAAGAAAAACAAAAACTGGCAAATGAGTTTTTTGTCGCGCTAGCTCCCGAAAATCCCTACTTTGCAGCCCATTCGTTGCAGTTCTTTCTTGAAAACGGAACGAACGGTTTTATTTGTCGTGAACTGACTGCGAATTGTTCCGAGTGTCCTCTTTATGAGTATTGCAATTACGCCGAAGTTCGCAAACGTTATTGATGTATGCTAAATTTTATTCGTATGAATCGATTCCCGTTCAAAAAGCATAAGACTACGGCGCTATTTAGGAGCCTGCTTGGTGCTGCACTTTGTGTTTCCTTGTTTGCATGCGAACAGAAAGTTGATGAAACGGTCGATTACACGCTGATGTGCTACAACGATATTTGGCCAATGGATGAAATCCATATAAACGACGGCTCAAACTACGACATCAAGGCGCTTGAGAAAAAAATCGATTTGCGTTACCCGATGATGCTTGGCGACACGCTCGACGTGACGATTCTTGAATTTAAGAGTGACGTCTATGCGTTGGATTATTACATCAATAGCGGACGCTTCCAGGGAATTGTGCCTATTTTGCGCGGAGCGTTCTTGGAACAAAGTATTCGTTCTGGTGCGCGTATTTTCGTTTTCAAGCACGACAGCTTCCGCCGTTACGAACGTAGCGACCTCGAAAGTTACGTCCGCCGTTACCCGAATCCGCGTCATGGCGGTTTCCCGCAAGAATTCCTGAGCCTCCCGTTTGAACATCGTGAACCGGGGCACACTTCCATCCAGACCAAGTATTTCATTGGAGTCAAGGCTTATTTCCCAGTGCTTGCGCAGAGTTACCGCGATGCGGACTTGCAGTGGAATGTGGCTCGCAGTTGGGACCTTGTAGACGAAAATGATTTTATCGCCTGGGGGCGTCAACTGAATATTGTGCATCCGAAGGGAATTTATCGCGAAGCATCAACTCTTTACTTTGATGCGGGCGAGGGTGTGAACGGTATGGCAACGAGACTGCCGGGCGGTCGTGTGGTGGCGGTGTGGGGTTACCTCGATTGGACCGATCTGGAACGTAAGTTCTTTACCGCAAGTGACCGCGTCTACGGCGCACGATACTAATTTTTTATTACTATATTCAGAATATGGCTATTGAAAAACTTGCAGAAACTCTTTTGGAAAAGCTCCGCTATATCACCAAGGCGGAAACTGTAATTGGCGAACCTATCCAGGCGGGCGAATCGACCGTGGTGCCCGTGAGCCGCGTTTCTCTTGGCTTTGGCTTCGGCGGCCTTCAAGGGAAGGGTGACACGTCTGCATCTGGCGGTGGCGCTTCTGTCGAACCGGTGGCGTTCCTCGTCATCAAGGGCGACGATGTGCGCATCATGCCGATTACCAAGGACAGTTCCCTCGTCTCGAAGGTGATGGATATTGTTCCTGACGTTATGAACAAATTTACTGGCAAGAAGTCGCTGAACGACGTTTAATCGTCTTAAGACTTAGCCTTTTGATTGCTTATGTTGCCCGCCGTTGTGCGGGCTTTTTTTTGATGTGGTGGAAATTGGTCGAAAAATGAATTTTATTGGTCAAATTTTTCTTGAACTTTGTTTTGTAAAAAACTATTAAATTTTTGAGAACATTTAGTAGTGATTGTTCTCACACATGTTCTTGTAAAAAATGTAAAAATTTGCGTTTTCTATTGACATTCGCTATTTAAAAGAGTATCTTTGAATACGTAAAATTGAGAATGGTGACGCCTTTGGGTGTGTATGGACTAGGAATTTTGAGAACGTCTGGGGGTCTCTGTCCATTCTCTAAGTTTCGCAAGGTGAATTGGTGCATTTTGCGAAGCGCCCGGCACGGGGTTATACGTGCCACGGAATCCTCCTCCAAGGCGCCGTAATGGCGTACTCCTAACACAAAAAAATAGGACCTCCTCATGAACAATGAGGAGGTTCTTCGTTAAGTCCTTTAGGTAAGAAGCCGATGCGTAGCAGCGGCTTTAACAACCACCCGCTATGCGGGTGAGATTAGAGCTTAAGCCATTACGAATAGAA
>NZ_FSRT01000007.1 GCF_900143015.1 Fibrobacter sp. UWB11
AACCTACGTGAAGTTGCAGCAGGCATACTTCTCTGAAGCAAGCAAGGCCGGTGGCTGGCAGTTGATCGGTTACATGGCTCCGGGCGTGAACAGCAAGACCACGAACTTCGAATATACGCCGGGCACGATTGCTATTGCAAGTTCAGCAACTCTTTCTGGAACCAGAACTGTTGGTTGGCAGGCTCATAACGTAGCTACATTAAACGAATGTGCAATTGGAGACAACTGGACTGTTGGCTTGGCAGTCGACGCATCTGCAGCAACAGCTCAGGACATTATTTTCTCATCTCAAGTTACAGCAGGTGGCTGTGCAGCTCTTACCCCGACCTTCGACAAGATTGGTAAGTAAGGTTTAGTACTTATATTCTTAAGAGAGCCCTTCAAAAGAGGGGCTCTTTTTTTGTTATTTTCGTATTATGTATAATATTCATTTTATTTTATCGTTGTTTCTTGCAACGTTTCTTTCGTTCTTTTTCTGTCGATGCAAGAAAAAGAGATTCCTACCTGTTTTCATTACACCTATTGTTTTTTGTTTTGTTTTTTAATTACGATTATGGATTATCCCTCGGTGGGATAGCACCTATAATTATTTCGTATTTTTTTTGATTAATTCTAGCAATCAAAAGTCAATGAAGCCTCGTCAATACTCATCCTTAGATATTTTTCCCACTTTATTGGAAGCGATGGGATTTGAACTTGAACATCGTGGAATTGCATTGGGGCGCTCGTTGTTTTCTGATAGTTTGACAATGCTTGAACTCTATGGCCGCAAAACATTGGATAGTCTTTTACGAGAACGAAGTATTCAATACGACAAGTTTTTATTTGGAAATTAAACAGCGACACGCCATTCGCTATTGACTGCGCAGTCGTTGAGAGCAACACTGGCCTTAGCCGTCCATATAGTCTGATCACTTTCAGGCAATGCTGTGGTACCATTAACATAACCAGTCTTCGCATCGCTGTATTCAAAGTTTATGGTCTGAGAAACAGCAGAAGCCGTGTTGGAACCTGTAGTAGTGATGTTACCCGGTGCAGTATAGCCGATGATACCAATGTTACCGTAGTTCAGACCGGTTTCAGACACATAGGCCTGCTGCAACTCTTCAGACTTTTACATATCGTTGCTTGCTGCTTTGCGGTTTCTCGGGAAGCGTCAACTTTAGAGATCCGCTATTTATTAACGGTTGAACAATGTGGCTCATCGTGTAGAAACGCGACTTGCCCGTAAATGCCTGCAATTCCGCACGGCTTCTTGGAACCGAACAGAACGCTAGTATATCGCTCGGCTTGCCTGAATACTCCTGTTCGGTCACAGAATTATAGAGGATTGCGTAAAACTCTCCATGTCGTACCGAAAACTCTGCAGGGAGAAGTCCTGCATCCTGCATCTCCTTTTGTATTGTTGGTATTCCCGAATAACGTTTTTCCGTAACCTTCAAGATTTCAAGAATGTTTGCAAGGACCGCATTTCGTGTATCGGGGCGAACCTTGCCTAGATTGCTTAAGGTAATTTTCCCGTAGAGTCCGCCACTGTTGATGACCTGGAGTCTGTCATCGTACATTTCAATGCGAACAGGAACATTTTCGGAATAAATGCTGTAATCTCGATGAACTAGAGCGTTCAGGATGATTTCACGAACAGCCACAATGGGGTATTCTTCTTTGTCAACCCGCCTTCCTTCTTTGTCTATAATCGTTTTATGACGGCTGTTTTTTTGAACAAAAGAAATTGCGTCTTCCAGCATCTGCGGGATTGTTCCGGTTATTCTAGCGTTATCGATAAAACGTTCTCCCGAATTTCCGAGTATCCCCATTTCTTTGCCAGGAATTCGAACTGCAGTTATGCAGAATTGGGGAAGATATCCCTGAGGGTATTTTGAAAAAGCAAGTATTCCGGCCACTGTCGGCACTCCCGAATGAAGAACGCCCATCAGCTCCAAAATTTCTGCGTCGTCTACATTTATTGCCAGATTTTTTCGTTCTTTTTTGCACTGTTGGATATATCCGTCAAGGTCTGATTTGTTCAATGATTGAATGGGTACATCTGAAATCGGCCTAGCATCGTCGCGGATGTGCTTACGGTAAGCTTCGTAACTATAAACCTCGTATTCGCTCATCGGTTCGTCGGAATCACCGACTCTAACGAACGACCCCTTGATCCGTCCAATTCCTTTATAGAATACGGGGCGGTGAACGATTTCTACTCCAGGTATTTCAGCGGAAACGACCTTTTTGTCGTTGATGGTGCAAACCGTGAAAAGGGGCCGGACACAAGGCTCCATTTCCTTGCACTGCTCATTCACTTTTTTTTGAATATCCTGAGCGTCATATACCCCTACAACATCGTAATTCTGTTTCTCGTCAACGCCAAAGACAATCGTCCCGCCTTCATCTTGATTCGAAAAAGAAGACAAGGAGTCGTACAAGCGTTTGGGACAGCCTTCATGGGCAGCCTTAAGCTCAAGATGTTGTGTTTCGCAACGATTGGATTGAATCTGCTTGACTAGCGATACAAGGTCCTTTTCTTGCATTTTGGCGTCTCCGATTGATTGTTGACAAATAATATACATTTTTTAGCAACAAAAAATATAAAGTTTGACAACTATTTAGCCAATTTGGCAAACTTTTTGCAAATTTACCAAATAGTTGGTAAATTCTGAGAATTATTTGCAAGACAGAAAGAAGAATGCCGCTTTGAACACCTCTCTCAGCCACCTACGTGAAGTTGCAGCAGGCATACTTCTCCGAAGCAAACATGGCTGGTGGCTGGCAGTTGATCGGTTACATGGCTCCGAATAACGGAGAAACGACCAACTTTAAGTATGACAAGGGTGCTATTGACAAGGATGCATCTGATGCAGATACCGATCAAAAAGATGGTTGGAAGGCTGCAAATAAAGCAAATCTTAACGAATGCCAAGGTGCTGGAGATACCTTTAACTGGACTGTTAAAGTTCAGAAGAAGAGTGGCTCATCTCAGGATGACATCACCTTTACAGCTTCTGCAGGTCCTGCAGGTTGCGTAGCTCTTACCCCGACCTTCGACAAGATTGGCAAGTAATAGCTAGTTGACATAAATATTCAAAAAGAGTCCTCCTTGGGAGGACTCTTTTTTCATTTATATGATAAAATACGAGCCGGAAGAGACTCTTTTAAAGACTATTGAATCGAACGATTGGACAACCATTCCGCCAAATCCACGATACGAATACCTTCGTATTGATAAGGTTCATGTTTTGTCCTGGCTATAACCATTTTAGGATATGCGTCGTTGATTTTCAAAAGAGGCGATACCTCACGATCAAAAGTACTTTCTGTGCTAATATCATCCGAAACCTGTATGTAGATTTTTTCATCTTTTTTCAAGGCCACAAAGTCTATTTCTTTTTTATAAAGAAATCCTGCATAAATCTCATAACCACGTCGAAGAAGTTCTATGGCGACTATGTTTTCATACGCCCTGCCATAGTCCATATTTTTTGTTCCAAGCCGAGCGTACTTAAAAGAATGATCTCCCAGATAATACTTGTCTTGTGACGCAAGGTACTTTTTCCCACGAATGTCGTACTTGCGAACTTTATAGAATGCAAACGCGTTACACAGATAACCCACATACGAGCCGATCGTTTTGTCATTAACGGGAACTTTACTACTAGTCAAAGCATCTGAAATGCTTCTTAGGGATGTTATATTGGATATATTGTCAGAAAGAAAGTCGCATAGCCGTTCCAATAAAACCTTATTCCGAATATTGTATTTTTTTACGATATCTCTTAAGACAAGCGTATCAAATACGTCCTTGATGTACTTATATTTATCCGTTGAATTGTTGTACACATAGGAACCGGCCATGCCGCCGCCCTTCAAATATCGGTCAAGTGCACCCTGAATATCTGTTAATTCATAATACCGCATAAACTCAACGAAGGAGAAGGGGAACATTTCTATAGCAAAGGTTCGACCGGTGAATAACGTGGAAAGATCGCTGCTTAAAAGAAATGCATTTGATCCTGTTATGTATATGTCAAATTTTTCTGTTGCATGCAAGCCATTAATTGCTTTTTCAAAACCTTTGCACATCTGAACCTCGTCAATGAAAACGAAATTCGGAACATTTTGTTTGTATTTTTTTTGAACAAAATCATAAAGCGCATGGTATTCTGCTAAAGGCTCTGATTTAGGATCGTTGAAATTCACATGAATTACGTTTGCTTTACGGTTCTCTTTTTTTAAACGCTCCATAAACATGTCCATTAGTTTGGACTTGCCACTGCGGCGAATACCTGTAATAACCTTGATGTCCGGAGTACCGACGACAGACAACAAGCGATTTATGTATTCGATTCTTTGGATTAATTTCATTAGGAAGCCTATTTCGTTATTTCGCAATAATAAAAATAATAAAAATTGCGAAATAGATGTAGCGTGGCTGTATTTTTTGTTTCATCCTACGTGAAGTTGCAAGACGCTTATGCAGGTGAAAGTAATCAGCTTGGCTCTTGGTCCCTCATTGGTTACTCTGGTCCGGGAACCAAAATTAAGCTTTAAAGAGTCGATGCAAATCTTTTAAAAGGACCTCCATTTGGAGGCCCTTTTTTTGTATATCTGATTATTTCAATCTTCTAAATTTCACTCTTGACAATGCTTATAGGATTTGCTCATTTATGATTTAGTAAATCTAAAATGAGTAAAATATGTTTTGTGGTATGACATTTGAATAAATGGCTCGGTAATTTTGGAAAAGGCAAAAGAGGAAGTTGTCAATGAGAAATGTATTTATATTTCATATCGTGAAGAAGAAAATAGATTTACCCATTGCTATAGCAATTAACGTCCTGTTTTTTGTTTTATTTGCCGTTCTAGGAGTGCTCCGTTATGGGGCGCTTGACGATTATTTTATGTCCACCGTGCTGACGGGGGCATACGGTTCTGAGTTTGACCCGCATTTGGTGTTTGTCAATGGCGCGCTCGCTTATTGCTTGATGCCGCTTTATTATTTGTTCCCGAGTGTTGGCTGGTTTTATATTTTTCAGATGGCGACCATTTTTGGAGCATTCACTCTATTTTCTTATTGCTTGATTCGGCAGTTGGGTTTCCGCTTGGGTGTTCCCTTGGCAATATTGTTGAGCTCTGTTGCTATTGAATTTTATGCATCGGTTTCTTTTACGATTTGCGCACCTTTACTTGCAGCGAGTGGAGCTATTCTATTTGTAAAAGGAAGTATTCGAAAAAAAACGTTGTGGTTAGCTGCAGGTAGTGTTTTATTGGTCTTGGGGGCGATGTTGCGCTTCCAAATGTTTTTGCTGGTAATCCCTTTTTTGGTAGCCTTGCTTTTGTGGGCTCATTTCCCGTTCAAGGCTATACCAAAAAAGTCGTTAATCGCCCTTCTTTTATGCGGACTTGCTATTTATGGTGTAAATACATTCGATGATAACTTGTATAAGGATCCAGAATATAAATATTATAAGGAATATCAATATAAGCGAGCTTTCTTTGGCGATGGAGCCCATTATGACAAAGAGGCTATATCTGACGAACTCGAAGAACGCGGGATGATTCCGCTAGATTTTCAATTGTTGTGTGCTTGGAATTTTTATGACACGCGTGTCTTTAGCGCCGATAGTTTGGATGCTATCATCAAGATTGCGAATAGAAATACTTATGTTGAAAACAAACAGCGGTTGCCCGCCGCTGTCGCTATGGGAATTTCCAATGCTTTTACGCGGAATATGGCGTGGTGTTGGTGCTTTGTTTGCATACTCATTCTGTTGTTTGCGAAGAAAAAGTCAAGGTTGTACCCTTGGGTGTCGCTTGCGTTAGTGGTGGCTTCGTACATATATTTATTGCAATTGAATCGTCTTGTTTCACATGTAGAAATGGGAATCTGGCTTTATGCGACGGTTATGGGAATCCCGCTTTTGCAAAGGAATAATGCTGTTGCGGGTGTACCTAGTAAAATTTCTAGTCATTTGCCGATAATTGTATCATTATTTGCGCTAGTATTTTTTGCAGCAACGATTCTTTCGTTACCTAAAGAAAAACGGAATCGTACCGTATTTGCCGTACCTGAAATGTCTAGTGATTGGCGAAACTTTTTAGAATATGCCAATAAAAATATAGACAACATTTATTTACTTTCTTTTTATCAGTACAAAGATCTTGGTTTTGTAAAGGACCCTCCGTATAAGGCCGCAAAAGCCGGAAGTTGGCAAAATATAATCCCGATAGGATATTGGAATATCCACTTGCCTGGGATGAAACGCGAGCTGGAAAAACGGGGTGTAGAAAATCCGTTACGCGATATTGTCAATAGCAATGTTTATACAATCGAAACAGGAAACAATCCCAGCTACCAGTTGTTCTACAAAATCCATTATCATAAGAATTTAAAAGTGGATACGGTACAAACGTTTGGTGATTTGATGATTTTGAAATATCGCGAAGAGGTGAATGATGGAAAAATCACAGAAGATTAATTTGGCGATATTTTTGGCGTTTATTGCGGTTACTGTTCTGCTTTCCTATGTTTTAGGAACAGATTTTATGGGAAAACAGGAAAAACCTTGGCACATGCAGGGTGCTGTTCACGAGGACTCTCTTTCACAGGAATATCTCAGCAAATACAAGATTTTAGATAAAGTACCTGTAACATTGCAAATAGAAAACAGCAAGGAAAAACGTGTTTTGATTTTGATCGATGCTTGGGGCGTTCCGTTTGACGAACAAAAGCTGGCAAAAGAATTTGCAATATTTAAGGATGTTCCGCACAAGTTTGCCTTTCACAAAAGACTGAAAAACGTAACAAAACATGCGGAACTTGTAGAATTTCGGACGGATTCTTTAGACTCGATTTTTGTCATTGATAAACTTAGTAGTTTGGATTCACTGTTGAGGAATTCAGGCTATAAAACGATTGCCTTGACAATAAATGATTCAAAAGAAGGTTCGGAAGAGAGTTTGCATAAAGTTTTAAACGAAATAGCCGGATTAATAGAAAATTTCCCTGATGTACAATTTATAGTGCAAGGGGCGCATCGACCAATTCTTGGAACTCCCGAAACACGCCGACAATATTATGCCCACTGGGTCCCAGTGGTAATATTAAATTGACTGTACTATAAATAATTATCGCAAAAATGTATATTATTGAGGACCGGATGAACTCTTAATCAAGCAGGCAAATATGAAAGATTTTCTCTATGCGTATAGTGACGCTATTGATGAAAGCTATGAAAAGGGACGCGATAATGAGCGTGCTGCAACAGCGCTTGATATGCTTGCTGACAATGAACCTATTGAAAAAATCGTAAAATATTCGCATTTGTCAAAAGAAGAAGTGATTGAACTTCAGAAGACGATTGCGGCGAACACTGCTAAATAACAGGAATTAGCCGAATTTTTACACGCGAAGCCAATTCTTAAACGAGTTGGCTTCTTTTGCGTCTCCTCAATTCAATATCACAAATGGTACCTAGCACTTGTAATTAAAAAATATTACTTCATATACAAAAAAGGGCCTCCAAATGGAGGTCCTTTTAAAAGGTTCGCTATGCTAAACCTTACTTACCGATCTTGTCGAAGGTCGGGGTAAGAGCCACGCAACCAGCATCACCTGCAGAGGCTGTAAAGGTAATGTCAGTCTGAGCATCGCCTGTAGTGCGGCCCAAAGTAACAGTCCAGTTTACACCAGCCTTGCATTCATTCAGGTTCTGGCTATTTTCTGCAGTCCATCCCTTAGGAGTGCCGGAAGAAAGATCATTACTTTCTTTAGTACCAATATCACCCGGATTATACTTGAAATTGGTCGTTTCGCTATTGTTACCCGGAGCCATGTAACCGATCAACTGCCAGCCACCAGCCATGTTTGCTTCAGAGAAGTATGCCTGCTGCAACTTCACGTAGGTT
>NZ_FSRT01000008.1 GCF_900143015.1 Fibrobacter sp. UWB11
CGAAAGCCCGCGAGACTTTCGGGAAGATTGAAGGAATCGGAGATGTGCTTAGTGACGGCCCAAGAAAATTTCTTGGAAGTCAAATTAATCAAGAGGCGAGAGTCGCGACCAAGCTTGCTTGGGCATGACCGAGCCGAAGATTAAAGCGATACCTTTGGTATCGCCATTTACGAAAAACAGGACAGACTATTTTAAAAATCAATGAAGAGTTTGATCCTGGCTCAGAACGAACGCTGGTGGCGTGTCTTATACATGCAAGTCGAGCGAGGCAGCAATGCCGAGCGGCGAACGGGTGAGTAACGCGTAAGCAATCTGCCCCATATCAGGAAATACCCGTGCCAACGCGCGGTTAATGTCCAGGAGAGTGGCCCCCTGCATGGGGGGTTGACTAGAGATTTATCGGTATGGGATGAGCTTGCGTCCGATTAGCTAGTTGGCGGGGCAACGGCCCACCAAGGCGACGATCGGTAGCCGGCCTGAGAGGGTGATCGGCCACATTGGGACTGAGATACGGCCCAGACTCCTACGGGAGGCAGCAGTAGGGAATATTGCACAATGGGGGAAACCCTGATGCAGCAACGCCACGTGTGGGAAGAAGCATTTCGGTGTGTAAACCACTGTCATGAGGGAATAAGGCCTGTCTTCGGGCAGGATTGAATGTACCTTGAGAGGAAGCACCGGCAAACTTCGTGCCAGCAGCCGCGGTAATACGAGGGGTGCAAGCGTTGTTCGGAATTACTGGGCGTAAAGGGAGCGTAGGCGGATATTCAAGCGGATTGTACAATCCCGGGGCCCAACCCCGGCTCTGCAGTCCGAACTGGATATCTTGGATAGTTCAGGGGCAGGCGGAATTCCTGGTGTAGCGGTGGAATGCGTAGAGATCAGGAAGAACACCGATGGCGAAGGCAGCCTGCTGGGGACTTATCGACGCTGAGGCTCGAAAGTGCGGGTAGCAAACAGGATTAGATACCCTGGTAGTCCGCACCGTAAACAATGCATACTGGGTGTCCGGGGGTTCCCCCGGGTACCGTAGCCAACGCGTTAAGTATGCCGCCTGGGGAGTACGTACGCAAGTATGAAACTCAAAGGAATTGACGGGGGCCCGCACAAGCGGTGGAGCATGTGGTTTAATTCGAAGCAACGCGCAGAACCTTACCAGGGTTTGACATGGGAACGCCGCGGCGAGAGATCGCCGTTTTGCAGCAATGCAACGTTCCGCACAGGTGCTGCATGGCTGTCGTCAGCTCGTGTCGTGAGATGTTGGGTTAAGTCCCGCAACGAGCGCAACCCACGTTTCCAGTTGCCACCCGCAAGGGGGCCCTCTGGAGAGACTGCCGGGGACAACCCGGAGGAAGGTGTGGATGACGTCAAGTCCTCATGGCCCTTACATCCTGGGCTACACACGTGCTACAATGGTCGGTACAATGGGTCGCAACATCGCGAGATGGAGCCAATCCTCAAAGCCGTCCTCAGTTCGGATCGGAGTCTGCAACTCGACTCCGTGAAGCTGGAATCGCTAGTAATCGTGGGTCAGCACACCACGGTGAATACGTTCCCGGGCCTTGTACACACCGCCCGTCAAGCCATGGGAGAAGGGAGTGCTCTAAGTCGTGCAAGCGCCTAAAGCAAGACCTTTGACTGGGGCTAAGTCGTAACAAGGTAGCCGTACCGGAAGGTGCGGCTGGATTACCTCCTTTAAGGAGTAAATCGCGGAACTTAGGTTCCGACAGCCTGTTTTTCAAAGACAACAAGTCCGTCACCCAAGTACATCTCCGATTCTTTTAGAGCCCGGGTCTGTAGCTCAGCTGGTTAGAGCACCGCTCTGATAAGGCGGGGGTCAATGGTTCAAGTCCATTCAGGCCCACTTTCAGGGGTTATAGCTCAACTGGTAGAGCGCCAGCTTTGCAAGCTGGATGTTAGGAGTTCGAGTCTCCTTAGCTCCAGGAAGCACCGACCGGGTGCAGAAAACATCGTCCCAGCGAGGACATGTGAAAATTGAAATTTCGGCATGGAAACTAACAAAGCAATCAAGCATACAGAGTGACTTGAAGCACCAAGAAAAAACAGGTGGATTCGAGCTGCTCATGCGGCAGAACAGAGCTGAATCGCTGGAATTAGGATTTAAGCGAAGGAATGCACGCGGGGGATGCCTAGGCATCCGCCGGCGACGAAGGACGGGCCAAGCCCCGAAAGTCCCATGCGAGGCGCAAAGGGCCTTTGACCATGGGGGATCCGAATGGGGAAACCCACGCGCAAGCGTATCCTCAGGGTGAATACATAGCCCTGCGGAGGCAAACCCGGGGAACTGAAACATCTCAGTACCCGGAGGAAAAGAAATCAACCGAGATTCCCTTAGTAGTGGTGAGCGAAAGGGGAGGAGCCCAGACGGGTTGCGTACAGCGGACGGAAAGCGAAGCGGGATGGAAAGCCCCCCCACAGCAGGTGACAGGCCTGTAGCGATCCGGAAACTGACGTCCGTCGAAGAGTAGGGCGGGACACGTGAAATCCTGCCTGAATACGGGGGGACCACCCTCCAAGGCTAAATACGAGCGGATGACCGATAGTGCACAGTACCATGAGGGAAAGGTGAAAAGCACCCCGAGAGGGGAGTGAAATAGCGCCTGAAACCGCGTGCATACATTCTGTCGGAGGGAAGATTCATCTTCCTGACGGCGTGCCTTTTGTTTAATGAGCCAGCGAGTTGCTCGTGTACGGCAAGGTTAAGCGCCTCAGGCGCGGAGCCGAAGCGAAAGCGAGTCTCAACTGGGCGACCAGTCGTACACGGCAGACACGAAGCCTTAGTGATCTACCCATGGCCAGGTTGAAGCGGAAGTAACATTCCGTGGAGGACCGAACCGATATACATTGAAACGTGTTCGGACGAGCTGTGGGTAGGGGTGAAAGGCCAATCAAACTGGGCGATAGCTTGTTCTCTCCGAAACATATTTAGGTATGGCGTCACGTTAGCTTCACGGGGGTAGAGCACTGGCAGGACTAGGGGGCACACCCGCTTACCAAACCCTATCAAACTCCGAATACCGTGAACGTGTTGCGTGGCAGACAGCCTGCGAGTGATAAGATCCGTAGACGAAAGGGAAACAACCCTGACCACCGACTAAGCGTCCCCAAGTACGTGCCAAGTGGGAAAGGATGTGGAGCTGCACAGACAGCCAGGAGGTTAGCTTAGAAGCAGCTATCCTTTAAAGAAAGCGTAATAGCTCACTGGTCAAGCGGCTCCGCGCCAAAAATGATCGGGACTAAGCACGTCACCGAAGTCGTGGGCCCCAGCAATGGGGCGGTAGGAGAGCGTTCCGCAGGCCTGGGAAGGCGCGTGGCGATGCGCGCTGGAGGCACCGGAAACGAGAATGCTGGCATGAGTATGCGAAAATGCGGGTGAAAAACCCGCACACCGTAAGTCCAAGGGTTCCCGGGCAAGGATAATCCTCCCGGGGTCAGTCGGGATCTAAGACGAGGCCGAGAGGCGTAGCCGATGACAACCAGGTTAACATTCCTGGACCCTCCGATAAGCGTCACTACCGACGCGGCGACGCATGGGAATTCACGGGGCGGCCGATGGATGCCGCTGAAGGAGTGCGAGGCGCAGGGGCGGCAAATCCCCCCTGCACATGCCCCAGGCTCCGGACCCCCGGAAGGCTTCGGCCGGAAGGGGCGCCGCGATGGACCGTGCCAGGAAAACCCGCTAAGGGAGCGAACGGAGGCCCGTACCGTAAACCGACACAGGTGGACGAGGCGAATAGCCTAAGGTGCTCGAGACAACTCGGGAGAAGGAACTCGGCAAATTAACCCCGTAACTTCGGGATAAGGGGAGCCTCCGGTTGTGAGCGTGAACAGCGCGGAGCATCTGGAGGTCGCAGGGAAACGGCAGAAGCGACTGTTTACCAAAAACACAGGGCCATGCTAACACGCAAGTGGACGTATATGGTCTGACACGTGCCCGGTGCCGGAAGGTTAACAGGAGGGGTCAGCGCAAGCGAAGCCCTGAATCGAAGCCCCGGTAAACGGCGGCCGTAACTATAACGGTCCTAAGGTAGCGAAATTCCTTGTCGGGTAAGTTCCGACCTGCACGAATCGTGTAACGACTTCTGCACTGTCTCCTCCCGGGACTCGGCGAAATTGCAGTGCCGGTGAAGATGCCGGCAACCCGCACCTGGACGGAAAGACCCCATGAACCTTCACTGTATTTTGACATTGGTTTTAGGGCTGGCATGTGTAGGATAGGTGGGAGGCTATGAGCCGGCGACGCCAGTCGTCGGGGAGCCGTCCTTGAAATACCACCCTTGCCCGTTTTGAGATCTAACCTCGTCCCGTCATCCGGGACAGGGACCGTGTCTGATGGTCAGTTTGACTGGGGCGGTCGCCTCCCAAAAGGTAACGGAGGCATCCAAAGGTTCCCTCAGCGCGGTCGGCAATCGCGCGAAGAGCACAAAGGCATAAGGGAGCTTGACTGCGAGACGGACACGTCGAGCAGGTACGAAAGTAGGGCTTAGTGATCCCGCGGTACAGCGTGGAAAGGCCGTTGCTCAATGGATAAAAGGTACTCTGGGGATAACAGGCTGATCTCCCCCAAGCGTTCATAGCGACGGGGAGGTTTGGCACCTCGATGTCGGCTCGTCGCATCCTGGGGCTGGAGAAGGTCCCAAGGGTTTGGCTGTTCGCCAATTAAAGCGGCACGCGAGCTGGGTTCAAAACGTCGTGAGACAGTTTGGTCCCTATCCGGTGTGGGCGTTCGAGACTTGAGGGAAGCTGTCCTTAGTACGAGAGGACCGGGACGGACGGACCTCCGGTGTACCGGCTGTCGCGCCAGCGGCATTGCCGGGTAGCCATGTTCGGATTGGAGAAACGCTGAAGGCATCTAAGCGTGAAGCCATTCCCAAGATCAGGTCTCGCGGGGGCAACCCCCTGAAGGGCCGTCGGAGACTACGACGTCGATAGGCCGCAGGTGTAAGCGTGGCGACACGTTGAGCCGAGCGGTACTAATAGCCCGTGAGACGCTTTTCCTTTCTTTCAACGATTTGGTTCTACTGTCCCGCGTGGGCAGCCCGGACCCGCCTTGCTTCAGAGCTCTGGTGATTGCAGTAATAAGTTTGGTTCCATGCAAGATTTTGTTTCAGCGGTTATCGAGTGAGGGTCACACCCGTTCCCATCCCGAACACGGAAGTTAAGCCTCAGATCGCCGATGGTACCTGGCCCCCGGGCCCGGGAGAGTAGGTC
>NZ_FSRT01000009.1 GCF_900143015.1 Fibrobacter sp. UWB11
ATCGAGTGAGGGTCACACCCGTTCCCATCCCGAACACGGAAGTTAAGCCTCAGATCGCCGATGGTACCTGGCCCCCGGGTCCGGGAGAGTAGGTCGCCGCTGGATTCACGCCCCGCTTGCCGAAACACGGCGAGCGGGGCTTTTTCTTTTTATACAGCACGTGGCGCTTCCCCGGGAATTCCCGTTCCCGCGCTGTCACCCCGCACCTGTTGCGGGGCCGGCCTGCACTGAACCCCTCGCATACACGGATTTCGTCTTTTTTTGTACTTTTAGCACATGTTTCCGAACAAACTTTTATTTCTGTTCATCACACTTTTCCTCCTTGCCGCTTGCAACGAGGAAAAGGATTCCAGCCCCTTTAAATCGAGTGAAATAGTACTAGAAGTCAATTCCGAAAATTTTGCGTTAAATGGAAAAGTCATTGGCAATACGCTAGAAGATATTTTTCAGATTGACGACATTTTAATAGCTCCACTTGATGATGAATTCCAAAAAGTGAGAGAAAATAACGTAAAACTCCGAATTCGATTCAGTGAAGATGTTTATTATAGTGTGTTTTATAAAATTCTGATAACGGCCGCCTTTTGGGGTATTCAGCCTGTTCGTTATACGATAGGCTCAAATTCTAGCAATGTCTATACGTTTGACATTCGAGAAAAACTACGGAATGTTGAGTGGAAAGACGAGTGGGCGAATTTTTGTTTTGTGACTCTTTTTGAAAAGAAAGAACTTATCTCTGTTCTTGAATTTGGTAATAGTGATTATTTTTCGAATCAAAAATTAATGAATGATACTACATATAGGTCCTCAAAATTAAAGTGTACTCAAAACTATATGAATTTGTCCGTTCTTTTCCCTGTAAAAAATTCGGATTCTAAGTACCGAGTTGTTTTTTATGAGACTGATTCGATTTTGCCCAAAGTGTATGATTTGAAAAATGAGGCTGATTTATTGAATGTTCTTGAAACCGTTCGGAAAAATGAAAATTTGCAAAGTAAAAAAGATTATGATTGGATAAATATTTTTGTGAGAGATTCAGTGGATAAGGTTATGACTTTGAATAGGGTTGAACCTTTGATAAAAATTATGGCCAATTTAGGCTATCGAATGCTTTTTACTGATGTTGGGTTTTAGGATGTTCAATTTTTTTAGAGCTTTTTTGTTATTCCTCTCCCTTTTTCTCTTTGTTGCTTGCGACAGCGACAGGAGTATGTTCATGACTCCGAGCCCAGATGAACCTGTCGTGGACGTGAATGTCGATGAATATTCATTGAACGGAACGGTCCTTGGTAAGACCGCTACAGATATTTCTGCTATTGATAGTTTGCTGATTGAACCTCTTTATAAAGAGTTACGAAAGACAAGAGAGCATGAGCAAATCGAAGAATTAAAGACTCAACAAGTGGCTGATCGGCCTGGTAAAATCAAATTGCACGTTGATGAAAATCTTTCTTACGGAGATTTCTATAAGTCCTTGAGCTCAACGATATATGCGGGTTATGTCGTGATTAGTTATGCGATTGGATCGAATTATAAGGATGCTTTTCAGTTAAATATTTCTACTCCAAATTATATGTGGTGTGGTCTTGTTAGACTGAGTATGAAAGCGTTACGGTATAAGTATTTGCGAAATCGTCAAAAGCTGTCGCTTGAAGAAATGTTAGATAAAGACGTTGGGAAAAGAAAAGATCAAATAGAGTGTGTTAAGGATTATAGTGCACTAGCTTTGTTGCTGAGCTATTATCCTAAGGGCGATGGCAATGCCTATGTGGTCAGTTTGAACGAAACATACTTCAATGAGTGTCGTCCGTTTGACGGATTCAACTTCTACACTTTTGATAACGAAGCTGACTTGTGGAAATTTATTGAAAATCTTCGCTTAAAAGTAGAACCGAAAATTGAAGATCGTCAGGATAGGATCTTTGCATTATTAGATGGCCGAAGAAAAATTGAGCTTGTTTTCGAAAAAGACATACCCATGAAAGATATTGCTCCCATAATCAAGAAATTGAGTGGATACGGCTATAGGATTAATTTTACGATTTTGCCTTCAATCTAGTAACGGAAACCTTTATTCTAGGTTATCTATATTCTTTTGTTTGCGTTGCCGATGCTTTGAAACCCGCTACCCATGCGGACTTGTAATATTTTCCCCTTGAATATTCCAACTTGCAACATTGATAAAAAATCCATAAAAATATCCAAAAAGTAATCATTTGTGTTCAAAACTATTTGTAGTTTAAGAATGTAGGCGGACGTGATCGTTTGCCTCGGGGTTAAAAAGAGGATACTACCATGGAAAACAAAGATGTTGAAATTAAGAAATATAGTCCCATCGTCGAAACCGTATGGGGTATCCTTCTTTTGATGCTGAGCTGTGCTCTCATCGTTTTTGGTGCTTAGTTGCGCTTAAATTTGCTGAATAGCAAGAAAGTCCGTCTGTGTTGGAGACGGACTTCTTTTTTTTTGCCTAAATTTTGAAATTTCTATTTAATTGCCAACGGGCTTTACGCCTTCAATTGCTTCAATTAACCAATCCATGACTTTGCTTTCTGATTCTCTGTTGCTGTTGAATTCTATAGCTACTATACTTCTTTTCGGCGTAACCGTAATAGCTTCGCAGTTGAGTATGGAAGAATTTTTGGGGATTATACAGGCGTAGCCGTAATTTTTATCTTGTTTGTATGTCGTATTTTTGCGTTCTTCACCTGGAAACCTACGGCTGAATGAATAATTGATGATATAATCTATGAGTGTAGAATCGCTTTCGTTTTGTGGAGGTTGGAAATCTCCTTCAGTGACGATAAACGATGATGGTAAAGTTTTAATTCTAATGGCGATGTTGTCTTTTGCAAAATCGAATTGTGCAAAGTTTTTTTCTGAAGAGTAAAGAGGTCTTTCGTATGCGAATTCATTTCTCAAGTACGACAAGTCCATTTCAAGAGGTTCTGGAATATCAGTATAGACATAATGGAACCCGGTCAGGAAATATTTTTTTAATTGGGTATGTGAATTTGAACTCGCACATCCACTGATGATGAGCGTGGCTGAAATGAAACCGATAGATAATAATTTGTTCATATTTTTCCTTTATTTAAAATGCAAGATTTCGCCATTGGCATTCACTGACTGGAGGGATGAATCGATTGTTGTAATAATCAATACAATATTGTGGATCTTCTGCTGTAGCGCAATTCCTATCGCGAATTTCAGTGAGTTTATCGTAAACATCCTTGTTTTGCGTAGCTCTGCTTGGGAGTGACCATTCAAGACAACTGAAACAACAGGGTATGCCTGGTACGTAATATGATTTTTTCATTTTCTCAATAACTTTTGTGTCGCCTGTTGCTGAAAAATACGCCCAATGCGCATCGACTTCTTCGGCCTTGCAAGTAATGGTGTCCTGGAAAAGGGAATGACTTTGAATAAAGTCTTCAATACCTTGCTGAATCGGAACCCCCGCCGGAAATTCTCGATGATAATCTTTTTGCTGTTTGGAATCTAAGTGACTTAAAATCCATTTTTCGTCAATGTAATTATGGTTTCTGATGCTTAAGATAATGATGAGAATTTTTACGTATTCCTTGGCGGTCTTTACGTTGAGCGTGTTTTGGCGAATGAGGGCTACAATTAAATCGTTTGTATATTGCGGATTCATTTTATAGGCATCATTTGTGAAATGCTCCAATGAATCGGCAACGGCAGGGGCTAAATCGTCGCGTTTGATATTCTCATTAAATTTGGCTTGAAATAGCGAACAACTAGAAAGGATGATTGCTGCCAGAAAAAGGGATAGAATTACTTGTTTTTTCATATTTTTAATGAATACGTTGTATGTTAATATATAAAAAGATATAGTCTGCACGTTTTTATTCTTGTACGATTCGAAAAAAAAGTTAATAGAATGTCAATATCTTGTAGTTTTGATGGATGGAAAAGATTTTTCTCAAAAAAAGTGAAAAAAAGTTGATTTTTTTTACGCTAACCCCTTGTTTTTATTCCAGAAAATTCTATAATTGGTCTCACCCTCGAAACGACGGTCAAAACGAAGAATCGAGAGTAAAGCGAAAGCCCGCGAGACTTTCGGGAAGATTGAAGGAATCGGAGATGTGCTTAGTGACGGCCCAAGAAAATTTCTTGGAAGTCAAATTAATCA